>JADGEK010000038.1:39126-41364 GCA_016744395.1 Gammaproteobacteria bacterium
CGAAATGCTTTGGCTCTAATCCCTGCTGGCACCTATTCTTTTTGCGATTACTTAGATGATGATGGTGCTGGCCAGAATGACATTAAAATTTCAGTGACTCTCCATATTGAGAAACAAGGGATTAAGGTGGACTTCTCAGGCACTGATGCTCAAGTGTCTGGTAATATAAACTGTCCGTTGTCCGTTGCGGCAGCCGCTGTTTACTATGTTTTTCGTTGTTTGATGCCCGCCCAGACACCTGCTTGTGCGGGTACCTTTCGCCCTATAGAAATTGATGCACCAGAAGGCTGCTTATTAAATGCTCAGTACCCTGCTGCAGTGGCTGCAGGTAATGTTGAAACGTCAACTCGAATTGTTGATGCGGTACTTGGGGCGCTTGCGCAAGTCAATGGCAATACTGCAGATATTGAGACAAAAACCTGTGATATAAAGAGTAAAATACCCGCCGCCAGTTACGGTACAATGAATAATATAGCCATGGGAAGTCGAGAAAATAACAATCATTGGGATTATTATGAGACAATCGGCGGTGGTCTTGGTGCGAGTCAGTTTACCTTGGGGTTAAATGGTGTTCAGGCGCATATGACCAATACTTTGAATACACCGATTGAATCATTGGAGCACCATTATCCTTTAAGGATCAGTCAGTATTGTTTACGTGATGATTCTGGTGGTGAAGGGCTTAATGCAGGTGGCATGGGACTCATTCGAGAAGTGGAATTTCTACAAGAGACTCAAATTACGCTTCTAACCGAACGGCGAAAATATGCTCCCTGGGGCTTGGCAGGTGGTGAAAATGCTCTGAGAGGAGAAAATTTACTGGATGGTCAAACTTTACCAGGTAAAACATTCTTGACTGCGAAGGCAGGACAAAAATTAACAATAAAAACTCCAGGCGGTGGTGGCTGGGGTAAGGTTTAACCTAAATAAATAGGGAACTAAAAATGGGATTACAGAAGAAAAAAATTATAATAAACTCGCTGATGGTAGCTACTGCTTTGGCAATGACCGCCTGTAGTACTTTCAGAGATACGACTGACTGGGTTCCAGGCGTTTCCAGTAATGAAGAAATTGCCGCGGAAGCAAAGAAAGAGGCTTCTGAAGCAGCAGAACTAGAGCGTGAAGCTTATGCCGATAAAATTGCTTTTGCGCCAACGTCTCGCAGTGCTTCCACTTCGGATGCCCAAATAAATGTCAGCATTGGCCAGAAATATGCTCAGGATGGTGTAATTAACCGTGAAGATATCGGTGTTGAGGTTAATTCTGGCGTGGTGACTTTGACTGGTAATGTGGACTCAAATGACAGTGCTGTCAGTGCAATTTCAATTGCCAAAAGCACTGCGGGTGTTTCCAGAGTGATTTCAAAGTTAGTGGTTGTCAATGTGAGAAAACAAGGGCGTATTGAAGTTGAATTGCCTGTTTCTACTAAAATATCACAATAATCTCCTGAATAAGTACTTTGTAAACGACGACTGATAAAAGAAAGGCTCAATTATGTGTGGCATTTGTGGTGATTATCATTTTGATGGCTCCAAACCTGATCTTAATGTGCTGGATAGTATGTTACAGAAACTGGAGCGCCGTGGTCCTGATAATAAAGGTGTTTTTCATGAAGGTCCCTTGGCTTTGGGGCATAGAAGACTCTCAATTATTGACTTGTCGGAACATTCAAATCAACCGATGGTTGATAATGAACTGCAATTAGCCCTGGTCTTTAATGGCACTATCTATAATTATCCAGAATTACGAAAAGAGCTGATTGAAAAAGGCTATCGTTTTTTTTCTAAGGGTGATTCTGAAGTCATTCTTAAAGCTTATGCTCATTGGGGTGAGGAATGTGTAGAACGTCTTCATGGTATGTTTGCTTTTGCGATTGTTGATCTTCGCGATTACAGCTTGTTTGTCGCGCGGGATCGTTTAGGCATCAAGCCTTTGTATTATAGTCTGGATAATAATCGATTTGTTTTTGCCTCAAATATGCAGGCATTACTGGCGGCTGGGCATATTAATACAGAAATTAATCCTGTCGGTCTGCATCATCAATTAACCTTACATGCGGTGATCCCTGCACCCGATACCATTTTTAACGGTGTGAAAAAATTAGCCCCAGGTACGACGATTAAAATTGATGCCAACGGCGGCATGAAATACCACCGTTATTGGCATCTTAAGGCTTGTCGTGATCCCGATAAATCCGACTGGTCTGAGGCTGACTGGACTGAAGCCATTCATGACAGC
>JADGEK010000204.1 GCA_016744395.1 Gammaproteobacteria bacterium
AGTGGTTATTGTGATTATACATTATCAATCACCAGTAAGTTGCTGTTTCTATCAAAGTTATCCACTTTTTTGAAAACAGTATTGGCAAAAGGATATGAATCATTATTTTTATATCAAACATGTCAATAGATATTTTTAAAATAATTGTAACTCATTGAATATACTAAAAATATAGTATTTCTAAAATATGACTGCTCAAAAAACAACCAAAATAAATACGCGCCAATTACAGTGCAGATTGGATGCAGTTATTCAAACTTACTCACAAAGTTATCCACAGCTTCTGTGGATTATTTTTTAAGACAACTCATGAGGAATTAATGGCAAGAAGCAGTATCAATACTATTGCCGATATTCAGGCTAAAGCAAAGGAAATAGACAATAATGTTTCTTTGCCCTCAAGTATGTCCATGGTTTTCATCTTAATGATTCTTCAGACTATCGACTGCTTATCAAATAATAAATCATTTGTTTATTGCTTAATACTGAGGATTTTGTGAAATAATAAGCAATTAACAAGAAGAGACAAACCATGTGTGGTGGTGTTCGATATACAGCTAAGAAAGAAACATTGAAAGTTTATTTCCCAAATCCTTATGCCCAATTACCCTTGCTTACAAAGGCGGGTGAGACTATTTTGATGCCCTGGGGGCGCAGAAAGGAGCAAGCGGGGCATTTACCTCTGGGTGGTTGGGCTAGGCTGGACTCTATTAATTCTGGAAAATGGAACTCTACTGATCCAATACCTGTGAAAATTGTAGTTGATGCTTTTATGGAAAAAGACCGAAATAAAAATTCTCACTGGTTTGATGTAAAAGAAGGTCAGTTTATTCAGGGATTAGTGGCACACTTTAACGGTGAACAAAGGGTTTATGTAGTGACCGTAGAGCCTGATGCGGGTAATAGACAAATTCATGAACGCTGGCCAAGAATTATTGATGCTCATTCAGTTATTACTGAATAATATAAAGTGCAATGTTGTCTACAAAATGGGTATGAATAAGCAAAAGTAAAAGTAAGCAATCCTCTTTTTTTGTCTTTTATACGGTGGGCGGCATTTCTTCAAATGTAGGAATACTTTCATCCATAAAATCCCACTTTGGCTTTCTTTTGTTATAGACAATAGCATTTGCTTTAAACCAGTCGCTTTCATTTAATGTGCCTGCTGTTACAGCTATTATGTCTGGAACAACATTGTTTTTGCCAAAAACACGACTACCACATTTCGGGCAAAAGTGGCGTGTAATGACTGAACCAGTATCTGTGGTTGAATCATAGCTGCTAGTTTCACCCTCTATCTGAATATCATCTTTTTTAAAAAAAGCATTCGATGCATGCCCCGTTCCTGATGAGCGTCTGCAATCATCACAATGGCACTGTCCCATACGGACTGGGGCAGAAGAAATGCTATATTTCACATCACCACATAAGCATTGTCCTGTTGCAAAGTAATCTTCTGACATTTTATTTTCCTCCATGTCTAGGTTTACTTATTATTATAGAACCTAATTCTTTGCCTGTAAGCATTCAATGCATTTCGATAACCTATCAATAAAGATAGCCCCTCTGGTTAGTTTTAAGCGACTTGATTTGATTTGCCATGCACCTGAGGTGCTTGAGCTATTGTGCTGTTGCTTTTTCTGCTTCGGTTTTAATACCGATTTTCTTAAAAATCATTGCGGCAGGACAAAAGCCAGTAAAAGAACTCTGGAATAAGTTAACTCCAACAAAACCAGTAAACCAAAGCCAATTCTGGTTGTGATAAATTGATAGTAATACTGTTACTGTCACAAAAAATCCAGCCATTGCCATTATTGAGCGTTCTACTGTCATCGTTTTTCTCCATAATAATTGTTAGTACGTGATTGATACATATGTGTGGGTAATTATTAATCATTAAGTGGCCAAGTTTCAAGCTCTTTTCAAAAGGGAAAATATTACTTGGCTTTTTCAGGCTCTCGCAAATCCCTTTTTAGGAATTGCTTACCAGGGCAAAATTGTTTTACTGATTTGAAAGGGGAATGGTA
>JADGEK010000205.1 GCA_016744395.1 Gammaproteobacteria bacterium
GGGTGAGAAGCTAAATACCCACTATTATATTGATCACCTTAAAAAACGGTTTTTATTATAATACAAATGATTATTGCTAGTAAGTTGTTGATTTATAATGAAGAATATCGAGCTTGAGCTTGGGGCTGGTTTGAAATCAATAAGATTTTTCTTCAGACTGGCCTTCACTTTTAGTTTGCCATTCTATAAAAAGTTAATACATCCTGCTCTATAAACTGATTAATAAGCCTACCTTTTAGCATCTTGTGCAATTTCAGAAAGACTTTCAAAAACTTTTTGACTTGAATCTTCCATGATCTGTACTGCTTTCATTATTTTGCTGCAATCAATATCCTCTTTCTGAATCAATTCAAATATTTCCTTTGTACTATTGTGTACGGAAGCATGGGGGACCTCTAGTGCCCGATAATGGTTGGAGTTTGAGAAAAATACTTTACCTTCTCCCTCATAATACCATTTGCCTAATCGACAATTATGGTGATCAACAAAATCAAAAGTGGGCGTGTGATTATTAATAGAGAGATAAGTATTTAATTTCCAAAGCATGTGGTCGGTTTTAGCTAAACTCATAAACACACTATCAGTTATCAAATGAATTTTACTAAAGTGTTCATTGATGTGATTATCAACCTGACTCATATGTGTCTCAAATTTGCTCATTTCACTAAAAACTGTATTAATATTACTGATCAGTTGAGAAGACATATTAGAGACAGAGCCCACATTATCTTTAAGTGCGTTAATAACATCGTTAATTTCAGTAATGGCTACTTGAGTTTTATCTGCTAATCCACGTACTTCATCAGCAACAACGGCAAATCCTCTCCCAGATTCACCAGCTCTTGCGGCTTCAATGGCTGCATTTAAGGCTAATAGATTAGTCTGTTCAGCAATGCCTCGAATGAGAGTAAGAATAGAACTGATTTCTTCTGCCCTGATAGACATTCCTTCTACCGCTTTACCAGATTGTTCTGAAATTGTTGATAGACCATTAATATCAATACTGATTTTTTGAAGGTTTTCAGAGCGGGTTATAAATTCAGTTTTAAGAGATGCGACACTCTTTAAGGTTCCTTTTGCTCCCTCAACTGAATGAGCTAAATTACCCTGGATGTCCAATAAGCCAGATTTCATATGATCATTTTCAAATTTAATGAGCTCTTCCATTTGACTTAAGTTGGATTTGTGAACTTCAGATAAATTGTCGTGTTTTTTATAATCCTCGAGTTCATTATTTAATCGTGAGACCTCACCCTTGAGATTATCTCGTTCTCGTTTTAATTGAGTAGTTTCCTCAGTATTTCCCTTTAAAAACCAAACCATAGACCCTCCAATAATAGGGGTTTGTAATTATGTCTTTTATGTAAGATATATACTACACTCTAAATAATAGACCCATAAATAAAAAATATATAGCCATTTGATAAATTTTGTAACAAATAATTGAAAATTCTAAAACAGATGTAATTGAATCTGTGATTTTTTACATGGATCTTGAATAATTTAAGGTGGTCAATGATACCGCAGGGCACAGTAGTGGAGATGAATTTGGCATTTTTTGAGAAAACTGTCCCCTTTAAAAAGGAGTATTGATAACAGAAGCATTATATGAATTTATTAATGATTTCAGATTTACCATCGGCCTGCTTTTTTAATAGCAAGTGAATTGAAAAAAATAACGAGTATATAATCAATGAGTTTTAATTCTATTTACCCTCATAATATACTGGGTTTTTATTTGTTTCTATTTAAAATAGAATAGTCATATTATTATATTCATGAAGCGGTACTCTATGAATCAACTCCTTAATATCTTCAAACATCATTTGTTAATTGTTGCACTATTAACCGTTATTGCTACTTCTTCTGTCAGCGATTCATGCTGCTACTAACTTTACAATTATTATTCCAAAAGTAAAGAGGGACTTGCAATATTGCCAAGTTAAGGGAGTTTCTTAGCTGAACAACTAAAAATTAAAATCCAAGCCAGATTTGCTATAATTTGTTTGCGGACAAA
>JADGEK010000001.1:0-18998 GCA_016744395.1 Gammaproteobacteria bacterium
TCATTAGTCAATCCTTAAATTAAATATATTATTATTAAAGAACTGTTCTTAAATTCCAAATTCCAAATTCCAAATTCCAAATTCCAAATTCCAAATTCCAAATTCCAAATTCCAAATTCCAAATTCCAAATAATTATAAAAAATATTTCCTAACAATTTAAAAATTATATTATTAAAATTTTTCAGAGGAAATGTTTTAATAATATAAATTATATATATTTTTTTATTATTATTATTAGTGCATCTATTTTCTGTTAATTAATGAATTAAATCTTGTATAATCATAAACTTAATCTATTTTTAAATCTCTGGATAATTTGTGTTCTGCTTGTGTACAAATTGTGAATCAATTTTTTATGTTATACAATGTACACAGTTTTCAACATTCTATATCCAAGTTCCTGATAACTTATTAACAGACTTATCCACAGACTAATTTTTTTTTTTGAAAAATTTCTGGGTTAATTTTTTTTGAAAACACAGCAAATTTTTTCATTTTTTTATTTTTTAAGTTGGTTTTTATGAAATTCGATATCTGGGATAAATGTTTACAAACTTTAGAAAAAGAAGTCCCTCCCCATGAGTTTAAAATTTGGGTTTTACCCTTGCAGGCGAAATTGGTTTCTGAAGTACAATTAGTGTTATTTGCACCTAATAAGTTTGTTATTGATTTTGTAAAAAAGCGTTTTTTAACAAATATTGCCAGTATTATTTCTAAATTGTCTGATAATTTAATTTCAGTTGAAATGCAGGTTGGTAGTATAAAAAAGAAATCTTCTGATACATTAGAGACAGGCGACAGCTCTTTAAGTGGTTCTCAAAAGGCTGTTTCAAAAGCAACTTATCCACCCATGAATTCCTCTCCATCTTCTTCAGGTACGTTTACAAGTATTTCTGATCAAGTTTCAACATCTTTGCAAAGTACTAATAAAAAAAATTCAGCTGAAGTCAGCGATAAACGATTTAAAAAATATCAGTCAGCTTTAAATAAAGAAATGAGCTTTGATACCTTCGTTGAAGGTAAGTGTAATATGTTGGCCAGGGCAGCCTCTTTACAAATTGTTGAAACTATTAGTGAAGGTACAAGTAATAATAATTATAATCCTTTTTTAATTTATGGAGGAGTAGGTCTTGGAAAAACGCATTTAATACATGCGCTTGGTAATATTATTATGTCTGATAACCCAGACTCTAAAGTGATTTATTTGCATTCAGAACGCTTTGTACAAGAGATGATTACTGCACTTCAAAATAAAACCATTGATCAATTTAAAAATTTCTATCGTTCTGTTGATGTTCTTTTAATCGATGATATTCAATTTTTTGCGGGCAAAGAAAGAACGCAGGAAGAATTTTTTCATACGTTTAATGCATTACTTGAGGGGCAAAAACAGTTAATTATGACCTGTGATACTTTTCCAAAAGAAGTCTCAGGTCTGGAAGATCGATTAAAGTCTCGTTTTGGTTGGGGCCTGACAGTGGCTATTGAATTACCAGATACAGAAACGCGTGTTGCTATTTTACTATCAAAGGCTGCTCAGGCTAATATTGATTTACCTCAGGATGTGGCTTTTTTCATTGCTCAACGTATTCGCTCAAATGTCCGTGAATTAGAAGGGGCCCTTCGTCGTGTTATCGCGACTGCTCGTTTTCAGGGACAAAAGATTTCTGTCGATTTTGCAAAATTGGCTTTACATGATCTGATTGCTTTGCAAGACAAACAGGTTTCTATTGAAAACATTCAAAAAATTGTAGCTGAATACTATAAAATTCGTGTTGCTGATTTACACTCTAAACGTAGAACTCGATCGGTAGCCAGACCAAGGCAAGTTGCTATGGCATTAGCTAAACAGTTAACTAATCACAGTTTACCTGAAATTGGTGATGCGTTTGGAGGAAGAGATCATACCACTGTTCTCTATGCCTGTAGAAAAATAGAAGAATTAAGAAGTGAAGAAGTTATTGTTGAAGAAGACTATACTAATTTACATAGGCAATTAACTTCATAATAATTGTGACACTATTTAGTTTATTATGCAGAATTTAAATTTAAACTCTGATTATGTTTAATAAGGATTATTCGTAAATGAAATTTTCAATAGGTATTGATGAATTATTACCTGCAATACAATCTGTTATTGGGGTAGTTGAAAAACGTCAAACATTACCCATATTGTCGAATATTCTTGTTAATGTCAGTGATGGTAAATTTATTATTACTGGTACTGATTTGGAGGTTGAAATAACGACATCGATTGCTATTGAAGACAAATCCCTTCAGTTTGATTTTACTGTACCCGCAAAAAAAATATTTGATATTTGCAAAAATTTGGACTCAGGCATCATTTTAAATTTTGAATTAATTGATAATAAACTCATTCTTAAGTCTAAAAAAAGTCGCTTTACTTTAATTACTCTGTCAGCTGAAAATTACCCAAACCTAGATCCCATAAGTTCGACCTCTGAGTTTAGCATTGCACAGCGGGATTTAAAATTTTTAATTGACTCGACCCAGTTTTCAATGGCCAATCAAGATGTTAGATATTATCTTAATGGCTTACTTTTTGAGATTTATAATGAAGAGCTTCGTTCAGTAGCAACCGATGGTCATCGACTTGCTTACGCTAATATCGATAATTTATCGAACCTTATTAATATTTCAAAAAATACGACACAACAGCTTATTATTCCTCGCAAAGCAATTACTGAGTTGAATCGATTATTGTCTGACTCAGAAGCTCCTCTTAATATTTCTATTTCAGCGAGTCATATGAATATTATTTTTGGTGATTTAAGTTTCACAACTAAATTAATTGATGGCCGTTTTCCAGATTATCAAAGAGTGATACCTGCTACTGAACTCTGCACTAAGAATATCATTGCTGATCGTCATATATTAAAACAGTCACTTGCTAGAATTGCTGTTTTATCAACTGAGAAATATAAAGCAGCTCGTCTTGAGTTTCAGAAAAACAATTTAATAGCAGTTGTTCATAATCCTGAACAGGAGGAAGCCGAAGAACATTTACCCATTGAATATACTGGTGATGATTTTTCCATTGGTTTTAATGTTGGTTATCTAGTTGATGCTTTAAATGCTGTTAAGGAAGATCAAGTGACATTAAGCTTAACGGATGCTAATAGTAGTTGCCTTATTTCTGGTTTGAATAATGATGCTGTTAAATATGTTGTTATGCCAATGCGCCTTTAATTTTAGCTCTTTAATAAGAGAATTAATATGCCTTTGGAATTCTTAAAAATTCATAATGGCCGAAACTTAAAAGAATTTTCTTTAGAAGCTCATCCTTTCTTCAATATTATATATGGTTCGAATGGTGTTGGAAAAACGACTATTCTTGAATCAGTGTATCTATTATTGAGATCTAAAACTTTTCGAAGTTCTAAATATAAAAGTTTTATCAATCATGATTCAAATACCTGTACTATTTTCTCTAGATTCAATAGTTTTCTAGATCCTGATTCCTATAATAATTTTACACTGGGTATTCGTCGCTCTAAGGATATTCCTCAACCTATTATCCATCTTAATTCAAAAAAAATTAATTCTTTATCAACTATTACTAACCTTGTTGTTTTAGGATTAATTACTCCTGAAAGTTTTACATTATTGGATGCTGGGCCTTCTATCAGAAGAAAATTCATTGATTGGGGAGTGTTCCACGTGGAACCTTGTTTTTTATCTGATTGGCGCACTTACAAAAAAACTTTATCAATTAGGAATAATATCCTTTCAAGTTATTCTAAGGAATATAAGGCACAACAATCTTTAACTAGTTCTCAATCTGAATTATTAAACTGTTGGTCACCACAATTAGTTGATTTAAACAATAAACTAAATTGTTATAGGTCGAATCAAATAAATAACATTTCTAAATTATTTGATGAATATCTAGCTTGTTTCTCAGATCAATTAGCTCAAGATATTAGTCTTAAGTATTATCAAGGTTGGAATCAAGATTTAGACTATAGTGATTATTTAAATTTAAAAACTCATGATGATTTGATTTCAGGTTTTACACGTTATGGTACACATCGTGGTGAATTGAAAATTACTATAAAAAGGAATTTTGCCAGAGATATTTTATCTCGTGGACAAAAGAAAATTGTCATTATTTGTCTTATGCTGGCTCAGTTTAGGTTTCTTAATAATCTGGAGACTAATAGGGAACATAATATACTTCTTTTAGATGATATTGATAGTGAACTTGATGAAACTAACTTAATGATTCTTTTTAAAATTCTGCATACTTTTAAATGCCAAATCTTTGTGACTACAACAAACAATTCTAAATTTGATTTTCTTAGCAAAGAAGAGCATAAATTGTTTCACGTGAAACATTAGTTCCAATGCCATAAAAAGCTGTTAATAACTTGTATAAAAACTGTATATAAAATTGGATAATACCTAATATAAGTTAAGGAAAATAAAGTATTCCACTTAAAACTGGAACTCTACCTAACATAGGATAAGCTAGAGTAATTGATCAAAGATGAAACACTACTTAATAAAACAGGAAGATTTAAGTGATTTAAAGTATAATAAGAAAACTAACCAGTTGAAAAAAAGCACACAAATGGATTGTTATAAAACAACCCTCCCCTTATCCAAAATGGAGTTCAAGATTTTATGAGCGAAGGTAATTCTTACGATTCTTCGAATATTAAAGTATTAAAAGGTCTGGATGCAGTTAGAAAAAGACCTGGAATGTACATTGGTGATACAGATGATGGGTCTGGTTTGCATCATATGGTTTTTGAAGTAGTTGATAATTCTATTGATGAAGCTCTGGCTGGTCATTGTAGTAATATTGATGTCATCATACATACTGATGGAGGAATTACGGTTAAAGATGATGGTCGTGGAATTCCTGTTGATATGCATGAAGAAGGACGCTCAGCTGCAGAAGTTATTTTGACCGTACTTCATGCAGGCGGAAAGTTTGATGATAATTCATATAAAGTTTCAGGGGGATTGCATGGAGTTGGAGTATCGGTTGTTAATGCCTTATCAGAAAAATTAAAACTGACAATTTATAGACATGGGAAGATTCATGAACAGTTTTATAAATTAGGCGATCCCACCACAGGACTAGAAGTTGTCGGTGAGAGTGAAAAAACAGGTACAGAGGTTTATTTTTTACCAAGTCGAGATATTTTTACTGATGTTGAGTATCACTATGATAAATTATCAAAAAGATTAAGAGAATTATCTTTTCTAAACTCTGGTGTTTGTATCAATCTCAGTGATGAACGGGAAGAAGGTAAGCAGGATAAATTTGAATACGTTGGTGGAATTAAAGCTTTTGTTGAGCACTTAAACAAAAATAAAACCACTTTACATAATAATATTATCTATTTTGAAAATGAAAAAGATGATATTTCAGTAGAAGTAGCTCTACAATGGAATGACACGTATCAAGAAAATATTACTTGTTATACGAATAATATTCCACAACGAGATGGTGGAACTCACCTTGCTGGATTTCGTTCAGCACTTACTCGAACTTTAAATCAGTATATTGAGCAAACAGGTATTGCAAAAAAAGCAAAAATTTCAACCTCTGGAGATGACGCAAGAGAAGGCTTAACTGCAGTACTTTCAGTGAAAGTACCAGATCCAAAATTTTCATCTCAAACTAAAGATAAACTGGTTTCATCAGAAGTAAAGAGTGTCGTTGAATCTGTCATGAGTGATAAGCTGCAAGATTTTTTGGCTGAAAATCCAAGTGAAGCAAAATCAATTGCCAATAAAATTGTTGATGCAGCCAGAGCTAGAAATGCAGCTAGAAAAGCAAGAGAAATGACTCGTCGTAAAGGTGCATTGGATATTGCTGGTCTACCAGGAAAATTAGCAGACTGTCAGGAAAAAGACCCTGCCCTTTCAGAATTATTTCTAGTGGAAGGGGACTCTGCTGGCGGATCAGCTAAGCAGGGTCGTGATAGAAGAACTCAAGCAATTTTACCACTCAAAGGTAAAATTCTAAATGTTGAAAAAGCTCGTTTTGATAAAATGCTATCATCCGCAGAAGTGGGTACATTGATTACTGCTATGGGTACAGGCATTGGTAAAGAAGAGTTTAATATTGAGAAACTACGTTATCACAGAATTATTATCATGACTGATGCGGATGTGGATGGATCACACATTCGAACATTATTACTGACCTTCTTTTATAGACAGATGCCTGAACTGGTTGAAAATGGATATATTTATATTGCCCAGCCTCCTTTATACAAAATTAAAAAAGGAAAGCAGGAAAAATATGTAAAAGATGATGCAGAATTAAATGATTATTTACTTCAGGTGGCTTTGCATAAAGCATCACTTTACCCTGAAGAAGGATCACCTGCTATCAGTGGTACTGCACTGGAAGAATTAAGTAAAAATTACCTTGCGGTTAATAGTATTAAAAATAGACTGGAAACTCGATATAATAAATCTTTTCTAAACACGATCATGGAAATTGATAAGTTATCTAGAGAGGATGCTTCTGATAAATCCATTGTACTCAATTGGGTTGAGAGTTTAAATGAAGTTATGAATAAAGACAAAAGTGTTTCACTCAGTTTTGATATTGTTGTTCATGAGAAAGAAGATGCTAGCTTTGAAATTCATGTCCATGAAATTCTTCATGGCGTAATGCACAATTATATTATTCCAATGCAATTCTTCAGTTCTGGTGAATATCATACAATGATGGCTTTTGCTGAACAGTTGGATGGCCTATTAACTGTGGGTGAAGCCATTGTTGAAAGAGGAGAAAAAAGACTACAAGTTGATACATTCGAACAGGCACATGCCTGGCTATTCAATGAATCAAAACGTGGTCAACATATTCAGCGTTATAAAGGATTGGGTGAAATGAATCCTGAACAACTTTGGGAAACAACTCTTGATGCGGATGTTAGACGATTACTTCAAGTGAAAATAGAAGATGCTGTTGCTGCAGATGAAATATTTACAACTCTTATGGGAGATCATGTAGAGCCTCGTAGAGACTTTATTGAAAAAAATGCCCTGTCCGTTAGCAATATTGATATTTAATACAAATATTCATCATTCATTAAGTAATAGACTGATAAAATTAAATATATACTGAAGTAATATCAATTTTTAAAAATTATATTATAAATGAATGGTGAATATTAAATGGAAAAAAAATTAATCATTTATCTCGCATTGTTACTCATACTCTCTATGCCGAGTCACAATGCTCTTTCATTAAGCCAGCAACAACCTAGCTTCCGATCTCTGAAAGAAAGTATTCATGCACTGGATATTACCAGAAATAAATCATTAAAAAGTTTAGAACAACTGGATAGTATTCAAAACAAGACCCTGTATAATGAATATTCAGTATTTATTGAATATCTCACCTTTCGCATTACAAAGTATTGTAAACAAATATCAGAATACTATGATGAAAAATTATTAAATGAACTCCCCTGCCCTGAAACAATCTCTCATGCTCAAAATCTAGACGAACAAAACTATCTAACCACAGATGAAAAAATAACCTCTCTTGATGATGAACTTATGAATGCATTGGGTGATTTTGATGAAATGTTATTAGAAGAGCATGAGAAAATTGCTCAGACAAGTCAAAAGAAACTGACTGGAAACGGTGTTGCATTGGATGGAGATGGCAAGAACAGTGAAGAAAGTAACAAAGAAACTGGGGCTGGCAAGGAAAAAAATAAATTAAACGAAACACAAGCTTCTTCCCAATCAAAACAAAATACATATAAAAAGTCTAAAGGCAATCAAACTGGAAATAGAAAGTATACAAAACGAAAAATAGATCAATCTGATGATGATATAGTTGCTAGACAATTAAAAGAAGCCGCTGAAAATGAAACCGATCCTGAGTTAAAGGAAAAACTTTGGCTAGAATATGAAAAATATAAACAGAATAAAAATGGAAAATAAGTATTCACTATGCATAAAAATATTGAATCTCAAATGAAAAAAATACTCATTGTACTCATACTTATTATAGTATCGGGCTGTGCAACAATGCCCAATCCATATGGATATGATAAAGATGCATCAGGTAATATAAAACCCATAATGACACAGCAGGAAATTAACTCAGCTGAATTATTAGATGTTTCCATTAAATTATTTGATCCTGGTGTACTCCCGGAAGATGAAGATGATAGAAAAGGGCTTTCTAAACAAATAAGAGAATCAGAATCTCGATATATGCCAGTTCATTTGAAATATGCGATGCAAAGAACGGGCTATTGGGGTAATGTCAGAGTCATACCGATAGAAGGTGAAGGCAGTGAACTTTTGGTGAAAGGGAAAATTCTTGAATCGGATGGAGAAACAATTAAACTAAATATCAAAGTTTATGATGCAGGGAACAAAAAATGGTTTGATAAAAACTACAGTCAAACAGTAAGATATGATGATCGCAAAGAGACAGAAATTGAAAGAAAAGATACATTTCAAAATATATATACAGAAATATCAAATGATATTATCCAATTTAGACAAAAACTAACACCATCAGAGATTGAACTGATAAAGCAGATAGCAGATATTCGATTTGCAAAATACATGGCACCTGAAATTTATTCAAATTATTTGAAAAAAGGAAATGACAACCAATATCGATTGAATCACTTACCCTCAGATGATGATCCAATGATAAAAAGAATAAATACAATTAAGTCACGAGATGAAATGTTGCTTGATACTGTGAATAATTATTATGATATTTATTATGCCGACATGTGGGAAAGCTATGATAATTGGCGAAGGTATCGTAGTGAAGAATTGGAAACAATAAGAGATATTGAAAATAAAGCTTTAGCACAAAAAATAGCCGGAGTTGCGGCCATTATTGGAGCAATTGCATTAGGTGCTTCAAATAATTCTGATGTAGTGGATAGAACAGGTGTATTGAGAACAGTGATGATAGCTGGGGGAAGTTATGCATTATATAGTGGCTTTCAAACCAGTAAAGAAAGTGAAATGAATAAAGAAGCTTTGGAAGAATTAGGAGAATCATTTACAACTGATATTGAGCCAATGGTAGTTGATGTTGATGGTAAAACGACTCAGTTAACAGGTTCGGCTGATCAACAATATTCAAAATGGAAAGGTTTGTTAAAAGAAATTTACCATAAAGAAACAGGATTCAGTTCAATTAAATAAGGACATTCAATCATTGCAGTCACCTAAGTTAATATCACCATCTGATAACACCAATGAAGACAAAAACTACGATGGGAATAATCAACCAGGCACTCTTGTCTATGTTTTGATAGGAGTGATTCTATGTCTTGTGTTAATAATAGCGGCATTAGTTTTTTTACCCACTTCACCGAAGCATTCAGAAAAAAAGCATTTACAAGAGTTAAACTACAATAAAGAACTCTTACTCCCTACTATAATATCAAATAATAAGTTATCAGAAAAAAAACAATTAGTTCCAACAAAAAAACTCAATGAAAAAATTGAAATTGATTGGATGTTAAAAAAAATTGATGCTGAAAATAATAAGATGCAAGTCTGGTCAAAGGAAGACTATGACCAAGCGTTAGTATTTGAAGTACAAGCAGTAGAATATGATGAAAAAAAAGAATATGGTCAATCAAAAGAAAAATACAGTGAGGCTATTAAAAAAATTGATGATACTTTATTAAGAAAAGAAGAGATTTTTCAGGGACTTTTAAAAGGTGCGACTGGCTATCTAAATAAAGATAAATTAGATAAAGCAAAAAATGAGTTTAAAAAAGCTGAATCTATCAATGAAGAAAATAAAGTTATTATGAGAGGTCTGGAAAGAATTAATAATAGAGGTGAAATTTTACAATTGTACAACCAGGCTATTGAAGAAGATGAAAAAGGTAATTTAGTCAACTCCATTGAATATTTAAATAAAGCATTATTAGTAGAACCAGAATACATAAAACTACAAAATAAACTCAATCAAATAACGGAAAAAAAAGATAAGATTGATTTTAATGATGCCGTCAGCCAAACACTTAAAGCAATAGAGTCAGGCCATATCAATACTGCTAAAAAACAACTCAGTAATGCCAAGAAAATCAATCCCAATGATCCCATTATTATTGAGTTGGAAACTCAGATCAATGATAAATATAAAATAAAAAAAATTGAAAATTTACAACTAAAAGCAATAATAAATGAAAGTAATGAGCAATGGAGTCGTGCTGAAAATAATTATGAGAGTATTTTAAAAATTGATTCAAATACCAGTTTTGCAATTGTCGGTAAAGAAAGAACAAAATACTATAGTCACCTGAATCGACTTCTGGATGCTTTTATTGAAAAACCACAACGTTTACAAAATAATCAAGTATTTATTAAATCTAAAAAATCTCTAAAGTATGTTCAATTTGAAATTAATCAAAAAGCTTTGATTAAAAAAAATAAAATTCCAAAACTGATAAAAAAAATTACCTTGGCCAAAAACATAATTGATGCTTATTCAACACTAATTGATATTACGATACGTTCAGATAATGAAACTCAAATTATGATTTATCAGGTTGCTAAATTTGGGCAATTTAATGAGAAAAAAATTCAACTGAGACCAGGAAGGTACACAATAGTAGGCTCAAAAGAAGGTTATCGAGATTTTAGAAATACTATTAATATTACTACCAATGATAGTAAAAGATTTATAAATGTAATTTGCAAAGAAAAAATATGAAACGATATATTGATATCAATGATGACTCCAATGTAAAGATGCAACTGACAACAGATGAATTACCACTATGTGTCAGTAATGACTTATCATTAAATAATCAAGACAGTCTTTTTATCACATTAGTTAATGACGAAAATAATACTGAAAATACGGTTTATGCTTATATTGCACAAGATGAAGGGCATCTTTTTTTTCAACCCAATAATGAAATTTCAGAGGGAGAAAAAGTCAGTATATTTCATAATGATGAGTATATAGAAAAATCTGTTTGGTTGAAATCTAACGATGAGCTACAGATCAAAAATAAGATCATTCATTACATTGTTTCAGGCGATAAAATCCAATTTAAAGTGAAAGATAAAAAGTCCCTAGAATTCAATAAACAACTAAATATAGTCCCTCCCCCTACTCCGCATCATAGTAGTAATAACATTAATATAAATGATGAATCAAAAAGTGATAAGAAAAAGTTAAAGGTTGAAAGTAAACCAAGTAATAAAAAAATTAAAAAAAATGGTCTCATTATAATTTCAATAGCATTGTTCCTACTAGCTTGTTTTATTTTGTTTGCAGAGACTGCAACGATTAAGATAGAACCAGGATATGATGATATTCAGCTGATAGGAATGTTCCCAACAATCAAAATCAAAGAGCGATTCATTTTAATTTCAGGTCAATATGATTTAAGTGTGATGAAAAAAGATTATGAACCGCTTAAAAAAAGTTTAACTATAGACAATAAAAATAACAAATTTTCATATACCTTAAAAGAAAAACCTGGTCGGGTTCAATTCAACATTGATCCAAAAAGTAATAATAAAATCTATATCAATAATGTTCTTCTCAGTGCAGTTGAAAATGCAGATAATAATTTTGAGGATGCTTTCTATGAAATTGATGAAGGTGAGCATTATGTTCTGATTGAAAATTCACGTTATAAGAGTTTTGAACAAGTGATCAAAGTAGAAGGAAAAAATAAATTTCAACAGTTTGATTTTAAGCTTGTACCAAATTGGGGAAAATTAACGATCACACCAATGGAGACAGATGTGATTATTAAAATTTATTCTGAACTCAATCCAAAGGAAGTCATAGCGATTAATACAAATGAGATAGAACTCATTTCCGGTCACTATATTATTAAAGTTAATAAAGAAAAATTTAAAGAAAGGATAGAGAAACTATCTATTAATGCAGGTGAAAATATTAAATTAGAAATAGCCGCATTAATACCTGAAGATGCAACATTTAATATCAGCTCAACTCCTGAAAATAGCCTGATACGTATTGATGGTCAATATTATGGTAAAACGCCACAATCAGTAAAACTAACGCCCAACGTTGAACATGAAATTAAGTTGAGTTTGTCAGGCTATAAAGATGTTAGTCAAGTAATAACACTGAATGCTGATGAATTAATTGAAAGCAACTATGAGCTAGAAAAAATAAAAGGCTTAGTTTTTATTTCAGTGATACCCGATAAATCAGAACTGTTAATTAATGGGAAAAAACAAAAAAAAACATCAGGAAAATTTGACCTTAGTGGTAATAACCACACGATAGTGGCCAGAGCTCAAGGCTATAAAACGCAAACTAAGAAAATTAATGTAACGAATTATAGTAAGAATATAAATTTTAAACTGGAAAAAATAGTATCAAAGAAACCAAAAATAATAAAAGAGAAAAATCTCACAAAAAATAAGAGTAAAGTTAAAATACAAAATACAAATTATATTAATAGCATTGGTCAAAAAATGATTCTAGTGAAGCCAACTGAATTTACTATGGGTTCAAAGAAAAATGAAGCAGGACGTGGCTCAAATGAAAGACTGCATAAAGTTAAATTATCCTATTCCTATTTTTTATCGGATAAAGAAGTTAGTAATAAACAGTTTAAACAATTTTTGGCTTCTCATAATTCAGGTTCCGTGTCGAATGCTTCACTAAATAATAATCAACAGCCCGTTGTGAACGTGACATGGGATACTGCTGCTAAATTTTCGAATTGGTTAAGTAAGAAAGAAGGCTTGAATACTTATTATAAAGAAGTTAATCATAAAATGGTGCCTAATATACAGAATGATATGAATACTGGATATCGTTTACCTTATGAAGCCGAATGGGTCTTAGCTGCTAAAGGACAGACTCAAAAAAAATATGCCTGGATAGGTACCTTTCCTCCAATCAATAGAGCTGGTAATTTTGCTGATGAATCTTCACGCGCCTATGTCTCAAATATTATAGAAGGTTACAATGACCAAAATGGTGTCTCTTCTGCTATTGGGAGCTATAGTAAGAATAGTCTGGGATTTTATGATCTTGGTGGTAATGTCTCAGAATGGTGTGCTGATTTTTACTCACCCAACTATGGCTTGTCAGGTTTAACTAACAAAACAGTGTTCAATCCAAAAGGCCCTGCTAAAGGTATACATAAGGTGGTTAAAGATTCTAGTTGGCGTGACGCCTCAATAACTGAACTCAGATTAAGTTATCGAAGCTATAGTAAAAAGAAGGCTAAAGATATTGGTTTTAGACTTGCAAGGAATGCAAAATGAAAATAATGATGAGTATTTTATTTATTTTTAATATGAGTCAAGCAACGTTTTCAGCGATGAACTCAGGAGCAGATGTAAACAATAGAGAAAAAACAAACCAGAATACAGTGCAAACTCAGTCACAAAAAAAAATAAAAAAACGAGTACAAAAAAATTGGCCACCGACATTTTATCCCAGTGAAAAAATAAATGCGGATAGTTCTGTTTCATTTCCTGTCGATATATAAAAAATTTAATAATGGTTAAATAATATGAAGAGTCGAAAAGATATACCCACTGAATTAATATATCAAATTTTTTCTTTGCTAATTGCTTTTATCATTGTTCATGCCGTTTAT
Organism: Gammaproteobacteria bacterium; assembly: GCA_016744395.1. GTDB lineage: Bacteria > Pseudomonadota > Gammaproteobacteria > GRL18 > GRL18 > GRL18. The sequence goes on from JADGEK010000001.1 coordinate 13,606, forward strand.
ATTTCAGTGATAAGACCTCAGGCTGATGCTTTTATAGAACATGAACATGAGATGATGCTTGAGGATACTTCCTATATCCAAAAAAGAAATTTTTATGTGGTCATAAGGGACTTTGAACAAGAAGCCTGTTTTATTCTCATGTTTTGGGCATTTTCCATAATGTCTTTTAAAGGGTATTTATCATGGAAAGAAAATAATTTATTGGATACAGATTTATTAAAACTGCCTATAGACTTACCCATCGGTCTGGAAGATACAAAAATGTTATTGCAACGACTGAATGACTTACCTAATAATATTAAGCACTATTTGTTGCCAAGAGCATTAAAAATGACTGTACAGCGTTTTTCAGCCACACGAAATGTTCATGATGCAGCGACAGCTATGCGAGATGTGTGTGAATCAGAATCCCAGCGTTTGGATACAGAGTTGTCTATTATTCGTTATATTGCCTGGGCAATACCATCTGTTGGTTTTATTGGTACAGTACGAGGAATTGGTGATGCTTTGTCACAGGCAAATAGAGCAATGGAAGGTGATATTACTGGAGTGACTGAATCACTGGGTGTTGCATTTAATTCAACGTTTATTGCCTTAGTCATTTCTATTTTATTGATGTTTTTTATCCATCAATTGCAATTACTACAAGAGCGTCTGGTTCTGGATTCGGAAAGTTATTGTGATATGAATTTAATTTCACGCTTAAGAAGTCTGTAAATACACTTGGGTTAAATTTTTTTATCCTAATTCTCTGCAAGAACTTTTTATAAGAAAAAAATAAAAGGAGGGATCATTGCGTGAAAAAAACCAAAAAAAAAATATCCTCTTTTAATCTCGCTTTCTTAGATATCATGTTTTGTGGTTTTGGTGCAGTTGTTTTACTTGTTCTGATTATTAATTCACATATTGTCAGCGACAATAAAATTAAAAATGAAGATTTGACTGCAGAAGTGGATAAAGTCAAAGAGGAAACTCAAGCCGCTAAAATTTATCATAGAAATATGAAGGAGAGCTTAGAAAAGAACCAATCAGAAATTGAAGAATTGGAAAAGCAACTCTTAGAGATCAGTGAACAAACATCAGATTTTAAGAAAAAGAAATCAAAAGAAGATGCACAAAGTCAGGCATTAAAAAATCACATAAATGTACTACAAAATGATATTAAATCCATTGCTAAAAATAATGGTCAACAAAGACAAAAAATTAAAACTGCTATTAATAAAAGTGGTAATAAAATCCGACAATATGAGGGAGATGGACACCGACAGTATTTGACGGGTTTGAAATTAGGTGGTAAACGAATTTTATTTTTAATTGATAATTCAGCTTCTATGCTTGATGAAACCATTGTGAATATTATTGTAAAACGAAATCTGTCTGATCATGTTAAACGTGCCTCTAGAAAATGGCAGCAAGCCGTTAATAGCGTTAAATGGATGGTAGCAAATTTACCTGAGAATAGTCAGCTGGCCATTGTAAGTTTTAATGAAAATACACAATCATTAAATCGTGATAAATCATTTAAATGGGTACAAAGTACCGATATGCCTCGGGTCAATGCCCTGTTCAAAGATTTACAAAGTTTAGTGCCACAAAATGGGACTAATTTAAAAAAAGCATTGAGTGCCACAAAACTGTTTTCACAAAGGCCTGATAATATTATTTTAATCACTGATGGTTTGCCAACGTTGGGAAATACTAAGACGAGTAAAAGCAAGATTACAGCCTTAGAAAGAATAAAATTATTTGAGAAGGCAATAAAAAGTCTGCCAAAAGGCATTCCTGTAAATACCCTATTATTGCCAATGGAAGGTGATCCTATGGCTGCCGCACTGTTTTGGAAATTAGCTATTGATAGCAAAGGCTCATTTATTACACCGAGTCGAGATTGGCCATGAAACAAAGTCAACGTAAAAATATTGAAGTATTCAACCTGTCTTTTCTGGATGTGGTTTCATGTGGTTTTGGTGCGATTATTTTATTATTGGTGATCAGTAAAATATCACAGCCAATAGTGATTGAGGAAAGTATCACTGATCTAAAAAAAGTCTTATTAGAAACAGAACAGCAATTAGAAAAAATACAGGGTGAAATAAAAGCCAGTCACAATGAATTATTGGATTCTAAACAGTTTCTGGCACAAGCAAAGCAATCTTTATTAGAACGTTCATCTCAACTCAATAAAATTCAGGGTGAATTTAAAGATTCAAAAAATACACTCAATGCACAAACAATCATTGAAGAAAAACTCAGTCGTGCCCGTCAGAAACTCACTGATGAAATGCGGCGTTTACAACAAACTACTCCAGTGAACAATAAAGAAAATACCGTTGGAGGCATCAGTGTTGATAGTGAATACATTATTTTTATTATTGATACTTCAGGTTCAATGAAAAATTTTGCCTGGCCTATGGTCAGAAGAAAAATGAAGGAAATACTTGAAATACATCCCAGTGTTAAAGGTATTCAAGTTATGAATGATATGGGTGATTACATGTTTAGTCAGTATTCGAGTCGCTGGATCCCTGATACAGCAGGTAGAAGGCGCACCATTTTAAAGCGTCTATCAACCTGGGAACCCTTTTCAAATTCATCACCAGAAGAAGGAATTACACGAGCCATTAAACACTTTTATGCAACAGATAAACAAATTTCTTTATATATTTTTGGTGATGATTTTTCCCGTGGCTCAATTCAGTCATTGCTAGACACAGTTGGCAGGTTAAATAAAACCAATAAGTCGGGTAAAAAGCGAGTGAGAATTAATGCTGTGGGGTTCCCAGTGTTATTCAATCATCCTGGGACAGAAACGAATGTGGCACGTTTTTCTGCGCTCATGAGGAAATTAACAGAGAATAACAATGGCAGCTTTGTTGGCATTACAAGTCTAAGATAGGTTAAGCCAAGTGTCTCGTATACTTAAACGGGTGCTTTTATTAGTTTATTTTCACAATATTCCACCTCAAGCCTAGAAATGGTTTAAAATAGAAACAGTCTCTTATGAATTGATTGCTCAGAGGTCTCTGAATTGAAAAAGCTGATCTTCTCAATACTGATGGTATTTTTATTAAATGCCTGTCAGACACATTTACCCATTGTTTCAGATCCGCAAATGACGGATTCTGAAAAAGTAGCGTGTCAGCAAAATATTGAACAAATTGAATTGGCTGATATTGATTACCTGCTTTATGCCAATAAAATGATAGATTCAATGATAAAGAGTAAAGAGGTTTTAGCTCATACGGCCAATAATCGAATGAGAGTATTTATCTCCCCTGTCACTCATAGCGATGCTGTGATGGATCTGGCTTTTTTAAATACCTCAATTAACAATAGGATGATACGCTCTGGTTTATTTATTTTAGTCGATGATATGGGGCTAGGTGATTTTCGTTTATCAGGTGCTTTTGAAGAAGTTGATCAACCCGATTCTTCTTGTGCTAAAAAATATGAAGAGTTTTCATTGCAACTCAAAGAGAATAGAAACGATAGAGTTCTTTGGTCAGACAAAAAAAGATTTAAATAAAACAAATGGCAAAATTACCCGAAAAAACTAAACAGATCGCACAGGTACATGCTCAACTGATCAATACTGTTGTCATGGGCTGTCATAATAAAGAGATCCTGCCGCAATTAGAACTTGTGTTAAAATCATCAGAGCAAAATGGTTGGTTGGCATTAGTGGCTCGTATTCGAAAAATACTGGCAGGATCACGTAATAGTAAATTACTCATTGGTCTGGATGAAGAAGATGCTGCAATTATTCTTGCTATTTTGGTGGGCTTACAGGATTCAACACAGCTGCCTAAAATAGAAGACTCAACTCATTCAGAATTTGCAGCACCTGGTCTGGCAAATATGATAGATGCTGCTTCTAAAGGCGATGTCAAGGCACTTTCGGTACTGGGTGATATGGCAGAACAAATGGTCTCAACATCAGGTGATATTCGTCATTTGGGGGGGATGATCCGCCCTTTGATTAATGGTGAAAGAGATCTGAAAATACTGACAATAAATATGGATGAAAAAGGCGTTAAACTGGTTGAGGATTTATTGGAAGAATTAGCTAAATTGAATCCCCAGTAACCAAAACTCACGGTAATAATAAATTGGAAGTGTTTTGTTATGTGCCATTAATCATTAACCTTGTACGTTGGGTAAATGGTTTCGTGGCCAAGCCTTGAATGACATCGACTCAATGGATAAGTTAGAGCGTAAAGAATGACGATAGAAAAAGCTTTAAATGATCGCAGCGGTTCAAGTTGTGAACTCTGTGCGACAACAGATAGTCTGATTGTTTATAAGGTGCCCTCAGGTTCTGAGCCTCAAGATAATGCTGAACAAAGCATTTTAATCTGTCAAAATTGTTATGAACAAATTGAAGATCCAGATAAAATGGATGTTAATCACTGGCGCTGTCTTAATGATAGCATGTGGAGTCAGGAACCTGTTGTTCAGGTAATGGCATGGAGAATGTTGAATCGTTTGAGTGCTGAAGGCTGGCCTCAGGATTTACTTGATATGTTGTATTTGGATGAAGCGACTCTGGCATGGGCACAGGCAGCGGGTGAAGGCCAGACAAGTGATGATACAGTCATTCATAAAGATAGTAATGGTGTGACACTTAAAGCAGGTGATACGGTCGTTATCATTAAAGATTTGAATGTTAAAGGCACCAGTTTTACCGCTAAACGTGGCACAGCGGTAAGAGGCATCTCTCTAGTTGCAGATAACTCTGAGCATATTGAAGGACGAGTTAACGGGCAACAAATTGTGATATTAACAAAATTTGTTAAAAAATCATAAATCCAAACAATCCCTTCATAATTTTACCGAAAGAAAGTTCGCTAAAGGCTGACACATGACAAATAATGATATATTGCGCCGAATCCGTTATACCTTTGATTTAAATGATTCAAAAATGATTGCCATCTTTGGTAAGGCTGATCATAAAGTGACCAGAGAGCAAATCAGTGCCTGGTTAAAAAAAGATGAAGACGAAGCATTTCAGGTACTCACTGATATTCTACTGGCTACTTTTTTAAATGGCTTTATTAATGATAAACGTGGGAAAAAGGATGGGCCTCAACATGAACCTGAGAAGCGCCTAACCAATAATATTATTTTTATGAAATTAAAAATTGCATTAAGTCTACAGGCTGAAGATGTTTTAGAATTATTAGATGCGGCAGGTTTTCAGATGAGTAAACATGAGTTGAGTGCATTTTTTCGTAAGCCTGGTCATAAACATTTTCGTGAGTGCAAAGACCAGGTGTTACGGAATTTCCTTAAAGGAATGCAGCTTAAATACCGGGCTTCTTAACGTTTTTTTTGACGATAGGGAGAAATGGGCGGTGTTTTTGCTGCTGTTCTCTCCTCTTTTGAAGCTGAAG
>JADGEK010000001.1:19098-24291 GCA_016744395.1 Gammaproteobacteria bacterium
GAAGCTGAAGGCTCTTTACTTGCTGAAGGCTCTTTACTTAAGGTTGAGGGCTCTTTCTTTGGTTCAGTCTTTTTAACACGAATCACATTACCATCCACGTGATGACCGTTGAGATTTTTCATCGCGGCTTTGGCCTGGCCCAGTTTGGGCATTTCAACAAAAGCAAATCCCTTTGACTTACCTGTCTCTTTGTCTAAAACAAGATTACACGATTGTACACTGCCATACCCTTCAAACATTTCACGAAGTTCAGCTTCTGTGGTGTCACGAGACAAATTGCGAATTAATAATTTCATATGAGTGCCATATTTAAATAGAAAATGGAGTGAAGACGATGTGGATTATTCCAGAATAAGGGCTTGTATATTAACAGGAATGTTTGCAGTACCCAAATTATTTGTGTTATGGAATATTAAATGAAGAAAAAAGCATACTTTTTAGTATGAAATATGGAAAAAATGCATTGAATTATCTACTCTTTTCATATATCAATTGATTTATAAGCAGAGTTTAAATGTATAGTGAAGATCAAATTTCAGAACAAAGTGAAGAAATATGGCAAGACTGTCAGCAACTTTTGATGGAGCTTATATCACAAGTACCTGTTAAAACAGAGTCATTAAAAATTACTGCCAGACAAACTCTGGACTTTGACAAAGGAAAAACTTTTTACATACTCAAAGAAGGCCTATTAAAAGAGTTTTATAATAAGACACACTTTGTTAACTATGAAGAAGGTGATTTGATTGGACTTCAATGCCTGATGGATAAGCCACAATTAGCCATTAAAACAGACTTTGCAATTATAGTTGATGAATATGATGTGGAAGAATTTCTAACCTATGTTGGTAATAATAAAAATCGATTAAACCAGTGGAATCATTATCTTGCTAATATGATTCAATCTTTACAATTAATGGTCTGTGCTTACAAAAAAGAAGAAGCTATATTTCATCCCGATATAAGAGAATTCAAAAAAGGCCAGCACATCATCCTGCAGGGTGAAACTGGCAATGAGGTCTATACTCTGGTGAATGGTTCAGCAGCGGTGGTTGTTGATGAGACACAGGTGGGTGAAATAATACGTGATGAAATATTTGGCGCAATTGCAGCCTTATCAGGGACTACCCGTACAGCTGATGTCATTGCTATATCAGACTGCCTTGTCATGGTCGTCCCTAGTGAACAATTTCAAAGTTTGCTTGCCAGCCGACCTGAAATGGTGGCCAAACTCATTGAAGATATGGCTCGGAATATTGTTTCAAGCAATGAACAAATAGTGAGTTTATCGGGCAGTTATTAATATCCAGTTCTCTATCAATAGCAACTTACAATAATTCAAAGAGAGGATATTCAATATTCCCTTTAAACAACAATATTACTACTGAGTAATTTTGCTATTTCATCGGCACTGACGGGTTTGCTTAACAGGTAACCCTGTGCCATCTCACAACCCAATTCTTTGAGCATGTCAAACTGAGCTTGCGTCTCAACACCTTCTGCAATAATTTGATATCCCAGGTTATGTCCCATTTCTATCATGGAAGCAATCAGCAGTTGTGTTTCATTGTCGATAAGTATGTCATCAATAAAGTATTTGTCTATTTTAAGGCAATCAATAGTAAGGTGTTTAAGAGAAGCAAAAGATGAATAGCCCGTTCCAAAATCATCAATGGCCAGTATAATACCGAGATCTTTCAAGTCTTGAAAAATTGAAAGATTTTGTTGTTCTGTTTGTACAACACCCTCAGTAACTTCTAACTCCAGCTCAGCTGGAACTATCCCTGTTTCATTGATGACATGCTTTATCAGTAACACAATATCCTTATCAAGAAAATGGCTTGGAGAAATATTCACGGCCATACGCAGAGCTGGTAATCCTGCTTTCTTCCATGCAATTGACTGGTTGCATGCCGTGCTTAATACCCATTCAGTCAGTGGCTTTATCATACCAATTCGTTCAGCGGTAGCAATAAAATCAATTGGTGAGATCTGACCTAATTGCGGGTGGTGCCAGCGTGATAATGCCTCTACACCAATGATTTCACCAGAAATTATATTAACCTGTGGTTGATAAACAAGTGATAATTGTTGCTTTTCGATCGCTTCACGGAGGTATTGTCAACCTGAAAACGATACTCTGCCTTATGGGTAAGCTCAGGCCTGTAGAAGGCATAGCAACCCTTTCCCTGTTCCTTGGCAGCATAAAGTGAAGTATCTGCAGCTTTTAACAAGGTTGATAGATTATCTCCATCATCCGGGTAGTATGCTATCCCAATACTGCAGGATGGTGTAAACTTCCTGCCAGACAGCTCAATCGGATTCGATACTGTTTTAAGGCAGCGTTGAGCAACATTGGCAGCAATATACTCATCAACTACATCGTCAACGAGTATACAGAACTCATCACCACTAAGACGGGCAACATAATCAATTTCACGACTGGCACTGACTAAGCGATTGGCAATTTCCTTCAAGAGTAAGTCGCCAACATCATGACCAAGACTATCATTAACGTCCTTGAAGTTATCGAGATCAATGTATAACAGGCTAAAACGTCGATTGTGACGATCAGATATTTTTATTAATTTTTCAAGATGTTGATAAAAGTGGGCACGACTGGAGAGCCCGGTTAGTTCATCATTATAGGCTAACTGACGTATTCGTTTTTGTGACTGATCACGCTCCATGATGATACCAGCAAGTCTTGCTGCAGATTTGAGATCACTCGATTCTTCCTCATCAGGCAATGCAGGATGATTGTAATACATGCCAAATGCGCCTAATACTTCCCCTGAAGAGTTTTTAATGGGTTCAGACCAACAGCAGCGCATGCCGTGAGGAAGGGCTACATTTTTAATTTTGGCCCACTTAGGGTCTGTTTCAATATTTTCAACGAGGACACGTTTTCCAGTATAAGTGGATGTACCGCATGAGCCAACACTGGGACCATATTCCAGGCCATGGACATCATCACAATATTTCTTTGGCAGACTTGGTGCGCCGCCATGCATCAGTTTACCATCATGTAATTCCAGCATTGAGCAACGCATTCCAGAATGGCGTTCCTCATACATCAATGCAATGTTATCATAGATGTCTCCCGCAGGCTTTCCAGTGGCAATCATTTCCAGAATATCGGCATTTCTTTTTTCATAAGATTCTATTTTATTTCGTTTGGTTATGTCGATATGGGTTCCAACCAGACGAACCGGCTTGTTATCAGACTCTCTATTAACCAGAAAGGCTCGGGAGAGGACAACCACTTTATACCTCTTCTTATGCTGCATACGCATTTCAACTTCAAATGATTTAGAGCGGCCCTCAATGTATTCCTGAACCTTTTCAAGGACCCTGTCTTTATCATCTGGATAAACTAATGCTTCCCAGGTAGTAAAATTGTTATCAAGTTCATTTTCTTCATAACCTAGCATGCTTTTCCAACGAGGGGAGTAATAGACTTCATTTGTTTCCAAATTCCAGTCCCAAAGTCCATCATTAGCACCATGCATAGCCAGAGAAAACCGTTCTTCATTTTGATGTGGATTTGCAATGCTTTTCTTAGCCAGTTGTTCACGTAAATACTGAATTTCTTCGATTAACTGGGCTTTGGTTTTATTTTTATCGTCAGTGGTCATCTTAATTATCGCATGAATGATTTAAGAATTTTGGTCATTTTAAGAAGTGCAGATTTGTGCCCAATAGCTATCATACTCTTTGCGCTTGAACTTGTCGTTATTAATGTATTGAGTATACTCACTTATCTGATATTAATTTTTATATTTACACCTAAGATTTGCGCCGACCTTTGTTTTTGATTTTTGTTGTTTTGCCTTCCTCGCCTGCTTGTTCAAGCCAAAGTAGCGTATCCATGTAGGAAATAAATCGGTTAATGTAACCTGGGGAAAGTTCATGCATGGTGTTTAGGGAGCGGATAATGAGCGCCTGAGAGTTGAGAGGTCCAGCATCTTCTGGCCCTTCTTGCATGACACGAGTCAGTCGTTGTTCTGAGTGATTTTTAGCCTTAGATTGGCGAAAATGTTGCATGACGCTCAGTTCATTATAGTTTGTTTTAGGTTTTTTACAAATAGGCAAGTCATTGCTGCTATGAGTCATGATAGGTGTCATTGAGTGTATGATATCCTTTTCTTGTTGACTCAACTCTTCTTCTAATGTTGCTTGTGAAACAATTGTTTTAGCATGACTGCTATGAAATATTTCTTGAGTCAGCTTGGAAAGTTCACCCTGAACTCTGTCTTTTTGACTGTCTGGGCAAGAAGTTTGATTTTGCCAGCAAAGATATTCTTTGACATACTCAGACAGTGCTTGTAGAGCTTTTTGTTCAATAATTTTAGCAACTGAACTTCGATGTTGTAATGCTTTTGCAGCCATTGATTCGATAAAGCGAAAGCGGACTGGGTTAAAGTGCTGAGCTTGTATCGCATTCATTTTATCTAAGGTTGGTCTGAGCATCTCCAGATTCTTTAAATCAAGCTTATCTAAACTCAGGTTCAAAGATGGAGTGTGAGTATCTGATGTTGTTTGGGTCTTTAAAGTTTGCAAAGGTAATTTGTTTTCAGTTTTTGCCATCAGTTACATCTGACTCTAGTTTGCTTTGTTGTTCTTAGGTACGGGTGCCATTTCAACACGGCGATTTTGGGCCCGGCTCTGTGGATCCTGATTTGGAACCGATGGTTGTTCTGAACCAAAAGCAGCTGCAAAAACCATGGATGGGGGCATACCTTCTTCAATCAAAACACGTGTGACGGTGAGTGCACGTTGGGCAGAGAGTTCCCAATTGTCTGAAAAACGGCTATTCCCTTTTTGAATGGGCAGATTATCTGTAAATCCGCTTACCATTAGTAACTCATTCCTTTCCCCGAGATAGCCCAGTAAAGGTGCCACCAGTTTTTTCAAAAGAGCATGCCCTTCTGGTTGAAGTTGGTCAGAATTTAAAGCAAATAAGACACTACCACTGATACCGATGCGACCATTATGCAAGGTTACACGACCTGTAGCCAATGGACCAGCCAATGCAGTTTCCAGTGCAATGCGACGTTCTTGTTCAGCATGTCGGAGACCTTCCTCTTGCTTTCGGCGTTGTTCTTCTGCCCGTCGAAGACCTTCTTCATGTTTTCGGCGCTGCACTTCTAATCGTCGAAGACCTTCCTCTTGTTTTCGACGCTGTTCTTC
>JADGEK010000001.1:24391-33828 GCA_016744395.1 Gammaproteobacteria bacterium
TTCGACGCTGTTCTTCGACGTGGCGCTTGGCCACCTCTTCATGCAGTGATTGAGTGAGTTCCATTTGAAAACCAAGAAACCAAACCAGTAATAAAACAAAAACACCGACCAGGCCAGCCATTAAGTCCCCAAAAATTGCCCAGGTAGGTGCTGAAAGTGAGAAATCATCATCTAATTCTTGCATCAGTTGATCTCGGTTGTTTCATGGGCAGGCTCTTGAATACTGGTGCGAGTGAGACCTAACTGGCGAATCTCATCAAATATTTCTTTTTGAGTTAACACACTATAGTCAATTACTTCCCTTGCCTGTGAAACATAATAACCTAATTGTTCATCATTGCGAGTACTGGATTTTTCAAGTGAATTTTCAATGTGACTGAGGCTTGCCATCAATTTGGTATTTGATTCGTTAAATAAATTTACTGCAAGATTAAAAGCTTCACCGAGGCTGGATATTTCAATAGCACTGACTGTAAAATGGTCGGCGACTTCAGATATTTTTGAGATTTCAGTGATAACGTTTGAGGTAAATTGATTGCTGATCCCTTCGAGTACATCTGCAGAAGAGTCAACTAATTTTTCAATTGAGGCGAGTTGTGCAGTAGAAGAAAGACTGAATGATTCAGAAGCGATATCCAGCTGTTCAATTAAGATACGACGTTCATCTAACAAACTGTTGTCACGCTCAATATTGTTCGATATTTCCTGACGCAATTGCCCAATGACTTCGGCGGCCGCTCGTGGTGTTTCAGAGGCTAGCTCAATGAGATGAGTCATTGGTTCTTCCAATGCCTTACCTAATGAGGTGAGATGAATAGCCACTGATGACTCCAGGCTTGTCAATCGTTCAATAGCGGCCTGACCGCGCGTCATTTCATCATCTCTTAATACCTGCAGTTCCTTTCGAAGGCTGGCAGTCAGTTGATTCATGCGTTGTTCATGGCCTTTTAGCCAGATTGCTTCAGATTCTACTCGAGTGTTGACTAATTCTTCGGAAGTGCTTAATAAACGATTAATTTCACCCAGTATTTGGCTTGAGCTGACTTGAGCATTATTGATCACTGAAGTGACGCTTTTATCCAAAGCAGTTACTATTTGTTGTTGCTGGGAAAGGTTGTGTTTACCTGCCTGCTGCAACTGTTCAGAGAGTTCAGTTGTCAGCGTTGTGATATTTTCGGTCATTAAATTAAAAGAAGATTGTTGATTAATAGCCGTCATACTCAGCTTATCAATAATTGCCTGAGAGGTGTTTTGCAACTGCGATGCGGTCTTTTGTTGAAATTGCTGCAGAGCATCTGTCCAGGTATTAAATCGTTCTTTTTCGCTGGTTTGCTGATGATCTTTCCAGGTACTGATACTCGTGTTAAGTGAGGCTAATACATTGGAGGATGCGTGTGAAAAGGTCTCATTAAATAGCTTGAAGGATGCATTCATTCCATTGGTCAGAGCTTCATTGGATTGTTCATGGGCAGCAATACCATTCTCCCAGGCGTGTGTGACCTCCACAGAGGTCTGTTTAAACTGACTGGACAGAGTTTGAAGTTGTTCTTGTACGGTTTGATTCAATTGCTGGTGAGTGGTTTCTACATTCCTGCTGATGGATTTACTGATCATCGATAAGGTATCCTGTAGGACAGGCTTAATCCCTTCAATGACTAAGTGGCCACTTTCAGCCACGACTTGATGATTATTAACAACACTCTCTTGTAAAGACTGTTCAACGGATGCGGTCAGATCATTAAACATGGTTGTCGTTGAGAGATGAAAACTTTGTTGGTTTTGAAGCAATTGTTCACTGAGTTGTTCAGATGTGTGTGCCATATGATCGATTAAAGTGTGAAGCTTATCGGCAACGACTGGTAAGTCCTGAGACTGGATTTCCAATGCTTTAAGTGTTTCTTGTTGTTGATGTGATTTTGAAAAACATTGAAATTCTCTGGCAATTTTATTATCCAACTGTCGACAGGACAACATACGGTCGCGCTTGCTCAATGTTGACATCAGGCCGAGCATAGCAGATGTAGCAACACCAGCAACTGAAGTACCAAAGGCAAGACCTAGTCCCCCCATGGGTGCTGTCAGTGCTTGTCGTATGACTGTCAGCTCAGCTGAGGCTTCCAGAATAAGCACCACGCCTTTTAAGGTTTCGACCAGGCCTACAAATGTACCCAATAATCCTAACATGATCAACAGGCCAACCAGATAAGGTGTCAGCACGGGGGTGGGTAAAGAGACACGCCCACTCTCAATACGCTGACGCACCGCATTATGCAAAGAAGGGTGTAATTTGATGAGCCATTCATCAAGTACTTTCAGTTGTTCTACTCCCTCTTTCGAAAGAGAGTTAAGAGCTTTGGTCAATGTGAAAGTGGCTCTCCTGTATTGAACAAGCTCTATAAAGCCAATAGTATAGACTCCGCCAATGACCGTTGTAACGGTGAGTGCCAGAGTGTTTGAACCAATAAAGTTTGCTCCCATTGCCATAACAGCAGCAGCACCAAGAAAAAACGCTATTATGAAAATGATTCTTGTCATCATTTCTTTTCCACCTGTTCGTCAATGGCCTCTAGTAATCCCAGGACCGGTAGTAATCGAAGTTCCAGCTCAGCAAGAAGAAGCTCTTGCATTTCTTTTAAAAATTGGTTCAACCATGTGTTGGCTTGAGTCCATTTTTGCAATATTTCATCATTTGGCTGATTCTGTTTTATTTCTTCATTTGCATCACTATCTTGTGCCAAATACTCCTGAAGTAGAAAATCAAAGCGCTTTGCCAGTAGTTTTGGAATAACAGATAAATGTTTACGAGTATGAGCTTGTAAAGTGTCTCTTATTACTTCATCAATTGCCGAAAGTTTGGCCATATCAGTCGACATAAGACTCATTAAATCTCTGACTCGAAATTGTAAGCGTTGGATTTTGTATTCAAAGTCACGTTGATGAGACAGGTAAAATCGCTGATAGAGATCAAAAGTGGCCAACTGTTCAAGAGAAAGGCCTGCTTTCAATGTCGGTAGCTCTGTACGGGATTTATTGTCAGAAGCAATAAAACTTTCTACTATGGATTTTACCAGCAATAGACGAATACGAAGTACTTCTTCTTTTGGGGAGGTATTGATTATGTTGTTTTCATTTGGTTCAACCATCACTTTTTGAAGGCTGTCATGAAAAGTGGACAGTTTCATTGATTCCCTAATGTCAATCAATCGTCCCAGTCGTTCAGAAAATTGAGTCTGTGTGAATGAAACCTCTGATACTGACATCTGCGATAAACATCGAATTAATCTTGTACCTGGCATATCAATATTTTTCAAAGAAACCTCTGTCAGAATAATTTAAGATTTAGAAGGTATTTTAGATACATGAGCCTAGGAAGAAACTAGCCAAGAGAGGACAATTCTTGGCTTTAATAGAGAGAGGTTGCTTGCAACCTTTCTATAATATAATCAGCTGCTTAAGGCGCTCTGTTGAAATTAATAAAATATGACTTATTATGAGGAAATAAAATAGGCTCAATATTTATTTTCGTAAATGCTTTCAAGCGTGGATTCTATCCAATCCTCAGACGCTTGTTTGATTTGCTTAGTGCTGAGTTCACTGCCCTTAATAACGGGGCCTATGACCATCTTAATCGTACCTGGTTTTTTTACGTATTGTCCTTTGGGCCAAAATTCACCTGCATTATGGGCAATGGGCAAGACATCAAATTTTGATTTGCTGGCCAGCATCGCACCACCAATTTTATAGTCTGCCTTATCTCCTGGGCGCTTACGAGTACCTTCTGGAAAAATAACAACCCAATTACCTTCATTAAGACGTTTTGTACCTGCATCAACAATTTGCTTGAGTGCTTTTTTGCCATTACCACGATCAATTGCGATGGATTTCATTGAAGCAAGAGTCCAGCCAAAAAATGGAATCCATAAGAGTTCTCGTTTCATGACCCAGACCTGTGGAGTAAAAATTGTTTGCAGGGCCATGGTTTCCCAAGTGGACTGGTGTTTACAAAAAATAATACAGGGTTTGTCGGGTATATTCTCCTGGCCGCTGATTTCAAATTTTAAACCGCAGAGAAAACCTAGTACGGAAAGCGTTATAGTTGACCAGCTTGAGATGAGCTTAGAACGATACTGATAAGGTATGGGATAAGCGATTAAAAAAATAGTGGTGGCAATCGGAATAGTGAGCCACATAAATACTAGATAAAGTGTTGAGCGAATACGATCCATGGTGTTGTTTAACCTACTCTATTTATGAAGTGCTATCGGGGTTTAATAGTTGTTGAGTAAAATCGGCGAGATCGTTATAAATATTGAGCTGCGCATACTCGGTTAATTTGTCCTGGTCAATTTTTTTTAAACTGCGAATGCCCTTTCCTGTTTTAACCAGAGCAATCTTAGTGCCTGCTGCTTTTCCTGCTTGCAGATCTGTCAGGGAGTCGCCGACATAGTAAATAGTGGATAAAGAGTTTCTGGCTAACAGATGACTAAAGTCACTCGTTATTTGTGTGAACATACCAGGTTTTGGTTTTCGGCAAATACACTGATCCTCAGGCCCATGAGGACAAAAATAAAAACGTTCAATTTTACCACCCAAAGGAGCCAGTAATGATTGCAGTTTTGTATGCATTGCTTCTAGGATTTCAAGTGTAAAAAATTGTCTGGAAATACCTGATTGATTGGTCGCAACTAAAACCGAATAGCCAGCCTGACAAAGTTGAGCAATAGCCTCAAGGCTGCCGGGAATTGGAATGAACTCATCAACGGACTTGATATAGTTATCCGAATCTTGATTAATGACACCATCACGGTCCAGAATAATTATTTTTGACATACTGAGCCTTACTGTAATAAGGAGAGATCAGCCACTTGTATAAACTGTCCCTGTAATTGACCAAGTAAGGCAATGCGATTATTCTTTAATGCCTCATCGTCTGCCATGACCATGACATCATCAAAAAAGGTATCGACTACCTCTCGTAAGGTAGACAGTTCGGTTAATGCTTGGGTGTATTGGGATTCAGCTAAAAGTGGCTCAATTCGTTGTGTCACAGCAGTCAGTTGTTCAGCCAATTGTTTTTCAGCATTTTCAACAAATAAATCGCTGTTAATAGTGGATGGCTTCTGACCTTTTAGTTTTTTCAGTATATTAGCGATGCGCTTGTTGGCGGCCGCTAATGACTCTGCTGCTTCTAATTGTTTAAACTGATTTACGGCATCAATTCGACAAGCAAAATCATAAGGTTGAGCTGGGGTTAAAGCAATAACGGAATCAAATACATCAATGCTGATGTCTTGATCAGTAAAATACCCCTTCAATCGATCCAGCATGAATTTATAAACAGGCTCACAGGCTTTTTCAGCATTCACTTCTTTAGGAAAGAGAGCAGCTGATTGTTGTAATATGCCGGGTATATCTAAAACCAGTTTATTTTCAATAATAGTGCGTAGTAAACCTAATGCAGCACGTCTTAAAGCAAATGGATCTTTATCGCCACTGGGAATTTGTCCTAAAGAGAAAATTCCCATAAGAGTATCAATGCGCTCAGCAATGGAAAGGGTTTGACCTGTTGCTGAGGATGGGGTTTGATCGCCAGAAAAGCGGGGCATGTATTGTTCATCAAGCGCCTGCGCTACAGACACATCTTCACCGTCATTAATAGCATAGTAACGACCCATAATGCCCTGCAAATCAGGGAACTCATTGACCATTTCAGTCATTAAATCACATTTGGCAAGTTGGGCTGCCCGCTGTGCCAAAGTAACATCCGTATTGAGCTCTTTGGCTATGATGGCTGCTAATCTGGTAACACGCTGGGTTTTGTCATAGACTGTCCCCAGTTTGTTTTGGAAAACAACACTCTTAAGGCGTTCTAATTTATGTTCAAGTGGGTTCTTTTTATCCTGTAACCAGAAAAAGTTGGCATCAGAAAGACGGGGGCGAATGACACGCTCATTGCCTTGTTTTATTTGCTCAGGGTCAGAGCTTTCAATATTGCTGATGGTAATAAAATAAGGCATGAGTTGATCATTGCTGTCGACAATATGAAAATATTTTTGATGCTTTTTCATGGCAGAAATAAGTGCTTCGGCGGGCACATCAAGAAAGTGTTTTTCAAACTCACCGACAATAACCTGAGGCCACTCAACCATACTGGTGACTTCATCCAGTAGCTCAGGATCAATAACGGCACTGCCACCTGTTTTTTCTGCCGCTTCGTTTATTTGCTGGCGGATGATAGTCTGGCGCTTATCAAAATCGGCAATCACCATTCCTTGTTCTTCGAGCATTGTTTCATAATCAGCAGGTGCTGATATCGTCATTTGTTCAGGTTTGTGAAAACGGTGACCACGGGTGTGATTGGATGTTGTGACACTGAGAATGTTGCCTGGAATGACTTCATCACCTAATAAAAGAATGGCCCAGTGGACAGGACGAACAAACATGGCCTCTAAATCACCCCAATGCATCCGCTTGGGTATGGGTAATTTATCCAGAGCTGTTTGAAAAATTGCGGCTAATAAGTCAGCACTTTGTTTGCCTTTTTCTTCCAGTGTATAAGCGAGCCAGGCACCTTTATCAGTTTCTAACTTATTTAACTGTTCTACTTCAACGCCGCAGGAACGAGCAAATCCCTGAGCCGCTTTAGTTGGACACCCTTCTTCGTCAAAAGCGGCCTGAAGTGCCGGGCCACGACGTTCAACTGATTTATCTGGAGATGTGGTTGATAATTGATTCACAACCAAAGCAAGACGGCGAGGAGTTGCATAAAATTTAATATCGTCATAACTCAAGTCGGCATCATCAAGCCCATTGGTAACGCCCGTTTTAAAAGCTTGAGCTAAGCCTTTTAAGGCCTTGGGTGGGAGTTCTTCAGTTCCTAGCTCTATTAATAAATCTTTTTTATCTGACACGGTTTCAACTCTTTTTTAAATTCTTAGACGTGATTCTTACTGTTTAACCAGCTCTTATTTTTTAATCTTATCTTTAACCATAGGAAAGCCAAGTGCTTCACGACGATCATAATAAGCCTGAGCAACTGCTCTGGATAGTCCCCTGACACGACCAATAAAGCGAGCACGCTCTGTGACAGAAATTGCATGACGAGCATCTAATAAATTAAATGCATGAGAGGCTTTAACCATCATTTCATAGGCAGGTAAAGGCAGATTTTCTTCAATCAAACGCTTACTTTCGGATTCAAGATGATCAAATTGAGTAAACAAAGCATCGACAGGTGCTTGTTCAAAATTATAAGCAGACATTTCCACTTCATTTTGATGAAAAACATCACCATAGGTGACTTTGCCCAAAGGCCCGTCAGTCCAAACCAGATCATAGATGCTTTCAACACCTTGCAGGTACATGGCAATCCGCTCCAGGCCATAGGTGATTTCACCTGTCACTGGTTTACACTCAAGGCCGCCGACTTGTTGAAAATAGGTGAACTGAGTGACTTCCATACCATTGAGCCAAACTTCCCATCCCAAACCCCATGCGCCCAGAGTGGGTGATTCCCAATTGTCTTCAACAAATCGAATGTCATGAACTAAAGGGTCTAGCCCCAGCATCTTCAGTGAACCCAGATATAAATCCTGAATTTCTAATGGAGAGGGTTTGATAACCACCTGAAACTGATAGTAATGTTGTAGACGGTTTGGATTTTCTCCATACCGGCCATCTGTTGGGCGGCGACAAGGCTGAACATAAGCTGCACTCCAGGGTTCAGGACCAATTGCTCGTAAGAAAGTGGCAGGATGAAAGGTACCTGCACCCATTTCCATATCGTAAGGTTGCTGTAAGACACAACCTTTTTCAGCCCAATAATGTTGCAGTGACAGGATGAGTCCCTGGAAAGTAGAAACATCCATTGGATTGGATGCAGTTATATTCTCTTTTACGCTGTCTTTTACTATTGTGGGCATGGTTTTATCTGGTTTCTATCGGGTTTATTAAATGATTAACGGTACAAAAAATGCGTAATTATACCTTAAATCCATGCTATGGCGTGGAGAATTAAGGATATTATATAAAATTTTTCTTACTTTGCTTGTGTCTGTGCTTATTTTTTAAAAAGCGGCTTTATGTGTAGAGAGGTATAGCTAGCTCAGATGATACCAATATATGACTCAGGATGAAGGGCTGATAATACAATTTTTGAAAGCTTTTATGTTATTGTAAGGTCTAGTGTATGACATTTATCAATTTTTCAAAAAAAGGACTAATACTTTGAAATTACTTACAACTGGATTCACACTCATTTTATTATTTTTAGGGACTGCTGCATACGCGGGTTCTGTGGTTCAAGAAAATGGTTTGATCGTCAAGCCCAGTGCCTATAATGTTGCTGAAACACTGGATAGACTTGAAACCATCATTAAAAAGAAAGGGATTACTGTTTTTGCTCGAATTAATCATGCAGAGGGTGCAAAAACGGTAGAGGTAGCGATGGAACCTACTGAGCTTCTTATTTTTGGAAATCCAAAATTAGGTTCGCCATTAATGCTTAGCCAACGTACAGCAGCGATTGATCTCCCGTTAAAAGCCATTGCCTGGAAAGATAAAGAAGGTAAAGTCTGGCTGGCTTACAACACTCCCGCCTATATCGCGAAGCGCCATGACATCACAGATAAAGAAGCTGTTATAAAAAAAATGACGGGTGCACTGAGCAAGTTCTCAGACTTTGCAACTAAAAAATAATATCCAATGTGAATCAAAAGCAACTTTGATTTCAGAACATCTGGGTCTCATAACACCTGAGACCCAGGCTTTTGATTTTTTAGTTAATTCGTCATTTGAAACTCTCAATTCAAAATTTATTCGTGCGCTTTATCACACTATTTGTTGTTAACGGGTATTCCCCAATCCTTTATTTGAACTCATAGGAATTAAAATAACATGACTTTTCTAATAGAAAGTCATTGGAGTATTTCAAAAAAAGGAATTGTCATGTATATGCAACATCATTCAGTGATATCTCAACCTCAAAGTGCTTTTCAATCCATTAAGAAGTCCATCAGCAAGCAGATTTCATTTTGGCAGTGGGATAGAAAGCTATCGAAGCAGTATAAAGGCATCATGAAAAACAGGAGAGCTCGTACATGTACTTATGACATGAATTCAGGAGGTTTCTGATGTTTAGATTATTTTCAAATAGCAAAGAATATTTTGCTCGCCGTGCCTATCAAAGTAAATTACCAAACCAGTTACGTGCACTTTATGGTGAATGTCAACAATACACACCTACGCAGATCACTATCGCAATTCGAAAAGCGGGTCTTAACGTGGCTCACCGTCAGCTGGCATATGAGTTGTATTTGACAAAGGAAGAAATACAGTCATTTCAACAAAAAACTAGAACACATCGTGAAAATATCAGTTGTTCTTCTGAATAAAAGTGCTTTTAACTAGATCGCTTGAACTGATGAACTGATGAACTG
>JADGEK010000001.1:33928-47616 GCA_016744395.1 Gammaproteobacteria bacterium
TGAACTGATGAACTGATGAACTGTTCAATCAGTTCCTTCGGTTCTGATGCGTCGCTTCTGAATTTTCCCTATTCATTATTCTCTTGATTTTTGATTGATTTTGAATAATTCAATCAGGGAATAGACTCTGATTTTTTGTCTCTTTTTTGCTCATATTTTTTGCTATAATGCCGACTTGATTTTTAATGATATGAGAGTATTCGCATTATGGAGCCTTCCTTGAAAGAACCAGCAAATAAAAAACAACGTAAAGCGGTTGCCTTAATCTCAGGTGGACTGGATTCCATGTTGGCTGTCAGAGTCATACAAGAACAAGGCATTCATGTCGAAGGAATTAATTTTTTCACAGGGTTTTGTGTGGAAGGTCATACGCATGCGGTGCGAAAAAAGCATAAAGATAAGCAAAAACGTAATAATGCTCTTTGGGTGGCTGAACAGCTTGGTGTTAAATTACATATTGTGGATGTGGTTGAAGAATATAAAGATATCTTATTAAACCCTGTTCATGGCTACGGCAAAAATGTGAATCCCTGTCTGGATTGTAAAACATTTATGGTGAAAAAAGCAGTCGAATGGATTAAAGAAAATAACTTTGATTTTATTATTACAGGTGAGGTGGTTGGCCAGCGTCCGATGTCGCAACGTAAGGAAACCATGCCAATTGTTGCTAAAGATTCGGGCAGTGATGATTTGCTGGTGAGGCCATTAAGTGCGCAACAGTTACCCCCAACACTGCCCGAACGTGAAGGCTGGCTGGATCGAGAAAAACTATACGATTTTTCTGGTCGTACGCGAAAGCCTCAAATGGCTTTGGCAGAACAATACGGCTTTAAAGACTATGCTCAGCCAGCAGGTGGATGTTGCATGTTAACCGATGAAAATTATGCCGTTAAGTTACAAGATATGTGGGCGAACCGAGCAAGCCGTGCCTATGAACTGGATGATATCATTATGCTTAAAATGGGACGCCATTTCCGTCTTGCGCCCCATTTAAAAATTATTATTGGCCGTGAAGAGGGTGAAAATAATTTTATGCAGGGTTACAAGAATCAGTTTGTTTCCATCTTTCCTACAAGTCACCCAGGTGCTTTGTGTCTGGTTGATGGTGAATTTAAATCGGATGAAGAGTTGCAGCAAGCGTTGAGACTGGTGGCTCGCTATAGTCAGGGTAAAAACGCTATAGAGGTTACATTGAATACTCGCCAAATAGATGGTACTGAGCAGGCGTACAGTGTTACACCGATGAAGGAAAGTGAAATCAATAAGGAGTGGACGGTATGAGTCATGATCATGTCGATGCACGCCGCCTGCTATGTCCCCTGCCCGTCATTCGTGCTCAGGATGCAGTGGCAAAATTACAAACGGGTGATTTATTGACAGTCACCAGTACTGATCCTGGTGCTAAGATGGATATTCCCAGTTGGAGTAGGATTAATGGACATGAAGTGATTGAAATTATTGAAGAAGATAATGAAATCATTATTACTATCAAGGTCAATCAGGACGCTTGAGAGCGTGCTATTAAAATAATTTAAAAAAATGAATATTAATTCTTGCTTATATTAATAAAAACTAATATACTTTCCCCACGTTGAAGGAAAAAATAAAAAAAATCAACGTGAAGACAATATCTATTTTATAAAAACACACATTAAAAAATAATACTGGAGAGTATAAAATGAAAAAATTAATTATTGCTGTTGCAATCGCCACTTCTGTTGTTTCTATGACTGCTAATGCCTTTTGGGGTGATGACAACAACACAAATAGTAACTGGAACAACAACGGAAACGGCAGCATGAACAACAATGCTTATGGCAACGGTTATGGAAATGGCTGGGGCGATGGTAGCATGGACAGTGACATGGATGGTGATTTCGAAATTACTATTAAAGCTCGCGGTCGCGGTCGTGGTAAAGGAAATACTCGTGGTTCAGCTTATGGAAATGGTAACAGTAACTACAATGGTAACAACAGCATGGACAGCCGTTTCAATGGCTATAACAACTATGCAAACCAACAAGCTTACTACGGACCTCGTCCAGTACAAGCACCTGTTGCTCCAGTCGCACCTGTAGCAGCACCTGCTCCAACAGCTAAGTAATTTAAACTTAAGTTACTTGCACAAACGAAAAGCCCGTCTCACAGCTTAATCAGTGAGACGGGCTTTTTTGTGGTTGTCATTAAATATATATTTCGTTTAAACACTAAAAATTCAATATTATCTTTTTTGTCCTAATAAGCGAGCATAATAACTGGCTTGTAGTAATCCCGCTTCAATTTGATTTTTTCCTTGTGGTTCTTTGGTACGTAACTCATTTTTTAATTCACTTTTTAATTGAGTGTCCTTATCGATAAGAGATTCTGTCGGAGGACTCCAATGACCTTCCTGAATGACTTGCTCAGGGGCTTCAAAAAAGCTCAAATCAGCGAAGTAATCGCTGAAAGCACGATGACTTTGTTTACTGTTATTAAATGAAGTAAGTAAGCGCTCACATATTGTATGAATGCATTGGCTTGCAGGTGAGTCAGGGTATTCTAGAAGAATTGAGTGTTGTTTAACAATGGAAGTGGGGATGTTCTTGTCCATTAAAACATAGCCTGCAAAGTAGATCTGTTTTAATTGGAGGTATTGAGTGACGGCCATTTTAAAGCGTTTAAATATGGCTTGGGCTGATTGTTTATTTTTTGTCATATTAACAATCACTAAAACAGGATGCTGAAAACCCTGTTTTTTTAATACTCTGAGCAAAGCAAAGGCGTCGGTTAATGAAGTAGGTTCACGAGTAATAATGATAAGTAAATAAGGTGCAGCTAAGATGAGACTGATATTAGTCTCATCAATGCCTGCTGCTGTATCAATGAGTAAATAATCGTAGTTTTGTTCAAGAGTGTGCAGGCCCTGAGTGAGTTTTTTCTGCTGCGGAGGCGAAAAATGAATAAAGTCAGAGATTCCAGAAGCACCACAGATAATATCAATGCCACCTGGACCCTTCGTCAGAATGTCATTTATCAAGAGATCATCGTTAAAAAACTGTTCCAGGGTCTGTTGAGGGCTGATGCCCAGAAGAATGTTGATATTAGCTAAATTAGTATCAGCATCAAACAGGCACACTTTTTTGCCAGAATGGGTAAGAGCTATGCCCAGATTGGATGCCAGGGTGCTTTTTCCTACTCCGCCTTTACCACTTGAAATGGCTATTACACGTGCAGAATTAGGTTCAGTTTGGTTTCTATCAGGCATATTTGTCCAGATGCTCTATTATGAGATAAGTATATTGAAAAAAATAAAAATTGACAAATGCAGCCAGTGTGAAGAAAAATTGTAGGAAATGTAGGACAATCATTGTAAGTTTGATTAAAATTACATAGACTTAGGTGATATTGTTAAGTATTTGCATAAGAAGTTAGGAGTAAGCGGTACTAGAAATGCAACAATCTGAGATAAATCAATCATTGAATATAGAGCTGGAAAAGATTCCATCGATGCCGCGTGCTTTACTGCAATTGCTTGAAGTCATTCGGGATCCTGATGCCCGCTTTACTGAAATTACAGAAATTATTCAGTCTGATCCTGCATTGACTGCCCGTGTGATGTCCATAGCGAGTTCTGGCAGCTATTACCAATGGAGTCAAAATAAAGATTTTAATCGCTTGTTGGTTGCTATGGGCCTGAAAATGGTAAAAAACATTGCTATTAACTCTGCAGTACAACAATTTTTCTCCCAATTTAATGTGGATGATGAGGGTATGCTGGCTCAGTTCTGGCAAACATCATTAGTCACTGCAAGTATTGCTAAAGCGCTTGCGCACATGATTGGCTATGCCAATGAAGATGAAGCTTACATCACTGGTTTATTACACAATATTGGTGAATTAGTGTGTCTGATGCATGATGCTTCGGCTTATGCAAAACAAAAAACAAGCTCTGAAAATACAGAACAAACGGATTCTATCTCTGAATTAAAGTCTCAACAGAGCAAAATGGAGCAGGCGTTTATCGGTGCCAGTATTCCTGAAATAGGATGTTTTATCATCCATGGCTTTGATAAGGAATCTATGATGGGAGACGCCGTCTTATATCAGCGTGAACCAGCAGAACAGATAATGGGTGCGCATCATTTGGTGCAGATCATTAATTTAGCGAGTAAATTATCTTCACTGAGCAATAATTATATACCAGAAGATAAGCCTGCTATTTTTAAAGAAGTGTCTCATGTGTTTGATTTGAACCAGCCACTGTTAGAAGAAATGCTAGTGACCAGTTATGCTTATTTTCTTGACACAGCTAAAAAAATGGGTGTTTCAATCAGTGATGATAATAAGATTGAATTAGACGATGAACGAGTTCAAATAGAACTTGCCGATAACGTTCGCACCATTGCATTATCCAGCTCATTGCAACAAATCAATGCTTGTCGATTAGACAGTCGTTCTGAAAAAGAGCTGACAACACAAATCATCCAAAATCTTAAAATGTTATTTGGTCTGTCCCAATTTATATTTCTCAGGTACGATGAGCAAAGCAACCAGCTCAGCAATCAATTAACTGACCTTCCCAATACAAAGGAAAAATCAAGGGCTCAGTTTAACCTCTCAATGGATGCGGATAGAGTCTTGCCTGTGCTGGCCATGAAAAAAGGAGTACCTATCACCTCTCATGATTCATTATATACGGATTCGAGCCAGCATAAAAAAACAGTTCTGGATAGACAGCTATTACGCGCAATGGATACTGAGGAAATGCTCTGTATCCCATTACAGGATAAAGCGAATAATAAAAAGTATGGCGTTATCGTTGCAGGCACGAGTGTGCTTAAATTGCAAAAAATTAAATCTGAAAAAGGTTTATTATATGAATTTTCAAAGGCTGCTTCTGATGTGATCACTCAAGATCGACTGCTGGCTGAAAAGTTGCAATCAGTTATGGATGATCAGCATTCATTGCAATCATTACAAATACGTAAACTGGTCCATGAAGCCAATAACCCTTTAGGCGTTGTTCGAAATTACCTTCAAGTGCTCTCTTTAAAATTAGCGGATTCACATGATGAAAAGCTGCAGGGGCAGCTTGAAATTCTAATGGCAGAAGTTGAGCGTGTGGGTAATATAGTGCTTCGAATCAGGGAAGTACCAGAAAAGCCAGAAATGGACACCAATAAAGTGGACATTAATTTAACCATTAACCAGTTAATATCCATTTTTCAAGACTCTTTATTTCTAAAGTCGGGTGTTGTCGCTAATATTGGATTAGATTCTTCGATCCCTTTAATAATAAGTAATTCAAATAGCTTAAAACAGATTTTGACTAATTTATTTAAAAATGCTGTTGAAGCAATGCCCGATGGTGGTGAGATTAATATCAGTACAAGGGATCAGGTCAATTTCAATGGCGAACAATTTATTGAAATAAGAGTGTCTGATACTGGGCCAGGTATGCCCAAAGACGTTTTAAATCACCTTTTTAGCCCCGTTAAGAGTAGTAAATCATCAGAGCACTCGGGCTTAGGTTTAAGTATTATAAAAAATCTTGTGAATGATCTGGGGGGAACCATCGGAGGCAGTAATGGACATTCGATGCAGCGGCCTAATGATACAATGTCACAAGAAAATAAGGGGGCAGAATTTATAATTTTGCTGCCAAGAACGCTTTTTACTTAATAAAAAAAATCATAAAAAAGCGGGTATATATTTCCCAATTTTGGGAGTGAGGTTTAAACAAGTTATTTTTTGAACCTTATTAGAGGATAAATTGTGTCCTTCTGGCTTAAAGTTGAATAAAAATTGTGCCATATTTCAGAAAAGTGTGAAATGAGCCAAATAAGGGGAACTGTCAATGAGCGGTAACAGTATTAATTCTGAAAATCAAAATAAATCATGTATTTACAAGAAGATTTTTGGGGTCAGTGAGAGACCACCAACATCCATTTTAGTTGCCGATGATGAAGAGTTGATGCGCCAAAGCGTTAAAGAACTGCTGACACTATATGATTTAAACTGCACTTTAGCAGAAGATGGACAAATTGCCCTTGATATTATGGCTGAGAAGCCTGTTGATATTTTATTGCTTGATTTAAAAATGCCTAGAGTAGATGGTTTTCAAGTAATGAAAGAAGTAAAGCTTAAGTATCCAAATACAGATGTTGTCGTTACCAGTGGTGAAGCAACCTTTAAAAATGCCACGTTAGCCATGAGGCATGGCGTTAAAGATTTTTTGCACAAGCCCTATGTGCCCAGTGAGCTGATCAAAGTGATTAACAATCTCATTGAAAAGCGAGAGTTGAAACAGAAACTGGACGATTTGTCACGCTGTATTCAAGCCTCTGAAAAACGTTATAGTTTTTTTGTTAATAATTCACCTGACATGATCTATATGCTGGATCAAAAAGGCTGTTTTGCTTTTATAAATGATCGTGCGACCGAACTTTTGGGCTATACACATGAAGAATTTATAGGTCACCACTACTCAGAATTTGTTCATGCAGAAGATATTGAGCGAGCTAACTTTGCTTTTAGCACTTCATGGAGCAATGTGGATGTGCCACAAAAAGTTGAGTTCAGAATGGTACCTAAATTTACAGGTTTGGATCTTTGCTGTTTTGAGTCACGTTCGATCGCGATTAAACTTAATGCTTCAGAAATACCTGACAGAGACAGCAATGAAAAATTTGTTGGCATTTATGGTGTGGCAAGAGATGTGACCGAACAAAAACGTCTGGATGAGACCATTAATTTTCAATTATATCATGATGCCTTGACAGAATTACCAAATCGAATTTTATTCAGTGACCGAATTAATTTTGCCATGTCTCAGGCAAAACGTAACAAAGTGAAAGTAGCGGTCATGTTTTTGGATATGGATCGTTTTAAAGTGGTTAATGATTCATTGGGTCATATTGCAGGTGATAAATTACTGCAAGAAATAGCCAAGCGATTAAAAACCTGCATTCGTGAAAGTGATACATTAGCCCGAGTCGGTGGTGATGAATTCATCTTAATGTTACCTGATATAGCCTCAAGTGATGATGTGAGCAATCTGGTGGATAAAATCACACAGTCACTAGAAGATCCATTTATGATTGAAGGTAATGAAGTGTATGTCACTTTCAGTATTGGCACAGCGATCTACCCAGAGGATGGTGATAACAGTGAAACCTTGATCAAACATGCTGATATGGCGATGTATAGTATTAAGGGTAAAGGTAAAAATGGTCATGAGTTCTTCTCTGATCACATGAATGTATTGTTTCAGAGTCATTTATCGGTTGAAAATGGTATTAGAAAGGCCCTTCAGGATGACCAGTTTGAAGTGTATTTCCAGCCGCAATACGATGTTAAATCTGAAAAAATATCGGGTGTCGAAGCCCTGATCCGTTGGAATCATCCTGAAAAAGGTTTAATTTCTCCCAATGATTTTATTCCCCTGGCAGAAGAGACGGGTTTAATTAATGCCATTGGGGAATGGATGCTGGATGCCTCGTGTAAAATTTTACAGCAATGGATAGAAAGCCATTCGGTGTTATCCAATATTAGTCTGGCTGTCAATATATCAGCTTCACAAATCAATACTGAACACTTTGTGGACTTTGTTCTTGATACTCTGGAAAAGTATGATATCAATGCAGAGCAGCTTGAATTAGAAATTACTGAAAATACTCTGATGCAAGATATGGAATTAGTCGTGGGTAAGCTTAAACAGTTAGCAAGCTGCGGTGTCCTTTTTGCAGTGGATGATTTTGGCATGGGCTATTCTTCATTGAGTTATTTACAAACCTTGCCTTTGAATAATTTAAAAATTGATCGGTCATTTATTTCAACGATACAAACTCCAGATGATAAAAATTCAATTATTACAGCGATTGTCGCGATGGCTAAAGAAATGGGGTTAAATATTGTGGCAGAAGGTGTGGAGAGTAAGGTACAAATTGATTATGTAAAAGCGATTGGTTGTCCGACTGTCCAGGGTTTTTGGTATGGTCGCCCCATGCCGACTGATAAGATGCAGCTCATTGCATTGGAACAATTAAATGATACGACATTAAAGTTTGCTTAGAAAGATTAACTGACCGTTTAATAAATACCCCATTTAATGTGAAATCAGGTATCTTTGTCAGTTTCAGATGATATATCTCACTCTCCCCTCATTAAGAAAGCCCTGTTAGTTGGCTTTTTCAAGAAATGTAAGTATGATTCTGTGCAACTAAAATATTATTGGAATAAAAAATTTCTTTTTATGCATCATAATGGTGCATTTATAAGAAGGTTTTACTTTTAAATTTGTATTTTTATCTCAGGGAGTCACTTAATAGGCTTAAACATATTGTTAACATACCAGTTTGTAAATGCTGGTATGATAATTGCTGTCTTTTATGAGAAAAGCTATTAATATGAAACATAAACTTCGTAACCCCAAATTAGTCACTTAGCAGAGGAACATAGAATGAGTGGAAATGAGTCACGCCTTCAAGCAATATACCAAATTACAAATCGTGAACCCTTAGATATCGATAAAACTGATCCGTTGAATGAGATTTGGGGATGTGATGTTTTCAATCTTGCAAAAATGGAAGATTCTCTTTCTAAGAATGCTTTCAAAGCAATCAAGAAAACCGTACAAACTGGCGCGACTCTAGATTCAGCAACAGCCGATATTGTTGCCGCAGCAATGAAAGAATGGGCTGTTTCTAAAGGTGTTAAATTTTACTCACACATTTTTTACCCGTTAACTCATGCCACTGCTGAGAAGCATGATGGTTTCATTATCACTAACTCTGATGGCAATGCCATTACTGAATTTACTGGTAGCCTGTTAATTAAGGGTGAGCCAGACGGTTCTTCATTCCCTAATGGCAGTATCCGTATGACTAATGCAGCACGTGGTTATACGGCATGGGATCCCACAAGTCCTGTGTATATTCAGCATACTGCGAATGGTGCAACATTAATGATTCCATGTGTTTTCATGTCATGGACTGGTGAAGCACTGGACAAAAAAATCCCTCTATTGCGTTCAAATGATGCGATGAATAAAGCGGGTAACCGTGTGCTTTCAATGATGGGCGAAGAAGAAATCGCGCCTCTCAACTCAAGCTGTGGTGCTGAGCAGGAATACTTTCTGGTTGACTCAAACTTCGCGAATAGCCGCCCAGACTTATTATTAGCAGGTCGTACTTTATTTGGTGCCCCTTCTGCTAAAGGTCAGGAATTTGATGACCATTATTTCGGTGCGATTCCTTCTCGTGTTCTGGTTTATATGCAAGACATTGAAGATCAATTATACCGTTTAGGCATTCCTGCAAAAACTCACCATAATGAAGTTGCTCCAGGCCAGTTTGAAATTGCACCTTATTTTGAAGCCGCTAATGTTGCCGCTGATCATCAGCAAATGTTAATGACAGTGTTAAAAACAACTGCGAAGAAGCACGGTTTCATTTGTTTATTACATGAAAAGCCATTCGCAGGTATCAATGGTTCAGGTAAGCACGTGAACTGGTCAGTGGGCAACTCGACACAGGGTAACTTACTAGACCCAGGTCAAACACCTCACGATAACTTAAACTTCTTATTATTCTGTGGTGCTGTGATTCGTGGTGTGCATAAATTTGGCCCACTATTACGTGCTGTTATTGCTTCTGCAGGTAACGACCATCGTTTAGGTGCTAACGAAGCACCTCCAGCAATTTTATCCGTTTACCTGGGCTCACAGCTTGAAAAAGTGTTTGGAGACATTAAAGATGGCAAACTGACAACCAGTGAAGGCGGCGGTGAAATGGATCTGGGTCTGTCTCAGATTCTGAACTTTGAACGTGATCCTGGTGACCGTAATCGTACTTCTCCTTTCGCTTTCACTGGTAACCGTTTTGAGTTCCGTGCCGTCGGTTCTGCTCAGTCTGTTTCTGGTCCTTTAGTTGCAATGAACACCATGCTGGCTGATTCTTTAAACTGGATTGGTGATAAGCTGGAAGTTGAATTAAAATCAAATGTTGACCAAACGGCTGCAGTTATTAAAGTTCTTCAACAATTAATGGAAGAGAATGGCAATGCAGTGTTTGGTGGTGATGGCTATTCTAGCGATTGGCATGAAATGGCTGTTAAAGAACGTGGTCTGAAAAATATTCCCACTACTGCTGATGCATTACCTGCATTACAAGAAGAGTCTGTTAAGGCACTGTTTGACAATACTGGAGTATTGACTCCTGTTGAATTGGCAAGCCGTTATGAAGTGTATGCAGAGCAATACATCTTATCCATTGAAGTTGAAGCCAAGCTAGTGGCTGATATGGCGACGACAACTATTTACCCAGCAGCAACTCGCTACTTATCTGAACTGACAATGACAGCTTCAGGTCTGGGTGAAATGGGTATTGAAATGGATAATTCAGTGGCTAAAACGGTTGCAGGTGAAGCTGCAGCAATGATGGCTGCGGTTACAAAACTGACGGGTGCATTGGAAAAAGAAGATTTTGCTTCAACGGATGACCATACCCAGTACTTTGCCACTGAAATTCGTGCTCTGATGGAGGAAGTTCGTGGGCATGCTGATACGCTTGAAACTGTAGTCGCTGATGAACTATGGCCATTACCTAAGTATCATGAAATGTTGTTTATTAAGTAATCTTTTTAAGATACTATCTTTAAGGCAAGAAGGGCTTTAACATAAGCCTGTAGAGACAAGGGATGCCTTATCTCTAGCAGATAGTAATAATCAATATGTCAAAAAAGGCCACTATTTATAGTGGCCTTTTTTGGTTATTCACGTATGATTCTATTGAAACCCATAGCAGATATAAAGAAAGCCCTATGCAAACTGAAACGACACTCACTTCTAAAGAAGTACTTGATGAGCGCTACAAAATAACCACTAAAGTCACTATTGTCGGAGCTGTGGTGAACTTTATTTTAGCGGTGTTTAAAATCATTATTGGCACCATCGGTCATTCACATGCATTGATTGTGGATGGTATTCACTCATTTTCAGATTTACTCAGTGATGGCTTAGTTGTTTTTGCTGCTAAACAAGGCAACCAAACACCTGATGATGATCACCCCTATGGGCATGCCAGAATTGAAACGGCTTTTGCTGCAGTGCTGGGGGGGATTTTAATTGCCGTTGGTGTGGGAATTGTAATTGATGCTTTGGAAAGGCTGACCTCTGGCAATATTGTGAAACCTGAAAGTATGACAATTTGGGTGGCATTATTATCGGTTCTGTCCAAAGAAATACTTTATCGATATACACTGGTGCATGCCGATCGTTTAAATTCTCCAATATTGAAAGCCAATGCCTGGCATCATAGAAGTGATGCCATTTCTTCAATTGTTGTGTTGGTTGGTATTGCTGGCAGCATGTCTGGTATCCCCTATCTTGATGCTGCTGCTGCCGTGATTGTTTCAATGATGATAGCAAAAATTGGTTGGGAGATTGCTAAAGAAAGTATTGAACAATTAGTTGATAAAGGTCTTGATCCTAAAAAAGTAAAGTTCATCAGTGATCATATTGCAGAAATACCAGGTGTGAGGCATATGCATATGCTGCGCACCAGACAAATGGGGGCCGAAGCATTACTGGATGTGCATGTTGAAGTGGCACCACAGCTCAGTGTTTCAGAAGGCCATCGCATCAGTGATGAAGTGAGTAAGGAATTGACCAAAGAATTTCCCGATATTACTCAAGTGTTGGTTCATATTGATCCTGAAGATGATGAAGAAGATTCCACCTGTTCAAATTTACCCATGAGAAATGAAATTCTAGCTGATTTAGAGCAATTTTGGGTGGATATTGAACAATCAAAATTGATTGAAGATGTGGTACTTCATTATCTTTATGGGCGAGTGAGTGTACAAATTATTATGCCCCTGAGTATTTTATCGACAGCCGAGGATTCAGCGGCATTGACGCAACAGTTTTATGACTCGGTGAAACAATTAAATTATATCGATAAGCTGGAGTTGCTCTACCGATAGAGAGCTATTATGGTGCGTTTTGTTTGTGTGGTGCACTATAATAGGGCGAGGTGGTTTTTATTGTAAGTGATTGATTGCTTATTTGATAAATTGAAACTCTTCAGTTAATCTAAAGTATTAAATAGAAACCCAGGGTCTTTAGCCAAAAGCCTTTAGCGAAACTAAAATTTAGCGCCTATCGTTTTGGGCACATAAAAATTCCAAATTAGATGAGTGGTAAATTTTAAAAGTGACTTAGAAGATAATGGGTCTATTCCAGATTTAACTTAATATTAACCCTGCTGACTGGAGACAAAGATGTCTGATGTTTTAAAAATGATTGAAGAAAATGGCGTGAAGTTCGTTGACTTTCGTTTTACTGATACGCATGGTAAAGAACAACATGTCAGTGTTCCCGCAAAAACAATAGAAGCCAGCACTTTTGAAGATGGTAAAATGTTTGATGGCTCATCCATTGCTGGTTGGAAAGGCATTAATGACTCCGATATGATTTTAATGCCTGATGCTGACACTGCAGTAATGGACCCGTTTACAGACGAACCGACACTTATTATTACTTGTGACATTGTGGAACCCTTAACGATGCAAGGCTATGAGCGTGATCCGCGTTCAGTGGCCAGACGTGCGATAGAGCATTTAAAATCGACAGGCATCGGTGATGAAGCTTATTTTGGGCCTGAACCTGAATTTTTTATTCTTGATGATGTCCGTTGGGGTTCTGATATGAGTGGCACTTTTGTCAAGGTGGATTCAGAAGAGTCTGAGTGGAATTCAGAAAAAGTATATCGTGATGGCAATATGGGGCATCGTCCTGGAGTGAAAGGTGGTTATTTTCCTGTGCCTCCAGTGGATTCTCTGCATGATATTCGTGCTCAAATGTGTTTGACTCTGGAAGAAATGGGTCAGGAAGTGGAAGTGCATCACCATGAAGTTGCGACTGCAGGTCAGTGCGAAATTGGGGTGAAGTTTAATACCTTGATACGCAAGGCAGATGAAGTGCAACAAATGAAATATGTCATTCACAATGTCTCCCATGCCTATGGTAAAACGGCGACGTTTATGCCCAAACCAATTGTTGGTGATAATGGGTCTGGTATGCATGTCCATCAGTCGATTTTTAAAGATGGTGAAAATCTGTTTTCTGGAGATGGCTATGCAGGCTTATCGGAGACGGCTTTATTTTATATCGGTGGTATTATTAAACATGCACGAGCTTTGAATGCATTTACCAATGCTTCGACGAATAGTTATAAACGTCTGGTGCCAGGCTTCGAAGCCCCTGTTATGTTGGCTTATTCTGCCCGTAATCGTTCTGCTTCTATTCGCATTCCCTATGAATCCAATCCTAAAGGGCGTCGTGTTGAAGTTCGTTTTCCAGATCCGACTGCCAACCCCTATCTGGCATTTTCAGCCATGTTAATGGCTGGCCTTGATGGCATTCAAAATAGAATACATCCTGGCGATGCTATGGATAAAGATTTATACGATTTGCCACCAGAGGAAGCTGCTGAAATTCCAACCGTTGCCAGTTCATTGGATCAAGCTTTAGAAGCTTTAGAAAATGATATGGATTTTTTGACGACAGGCGGTGTTTTTCCAGAAGATATGATTAAAGCTTTTATTGACTTAAAAATGGAAGAAGTGACCCGCTTGAGAATGACCACTCATCCTGTTGAATTTGATATGTACTATAGCTGTTAGGAAAGCTGTTAGGAAAGCTGTTA
>JADGEK010000001.1:47716-72904 GCA_016744395.1 Gammaproteobacteria bacterium
AGCTGTTAGGAAAGCTGTTAGGAAAGCTGTTAAAGATATCTGTTAGACTAAAGCCGCTCTAGGAGTTTGAATTTCAAAGTCCATAGCGTATTGGTACATAAAAAAGCACCTTTCTTATTAAAAGGTGCTTTTTTTTGCACTATAAAAGTGCATTATAACGGCTGTTAAGGTAATAATAAGAAATGAATAAGGTATTTTTAAAAAAATAGTCTATAAATAATAATAACTTGAAATAAAATGTAATGATATTCACCAATATGGTTAGATTATTGCATAGTCTTTAAAATTATCAGTTTAGTCTGATATTATTTGAACCAGAAATTGATAAAAATAAAATCCACAGATGATTCATATGGCCCCGCAATGAATGCTTCCCCCAAAAAACAACAAGATGAATTAGCAGAAAATATTCTGGATAACTTGAATACTGCGGTTGTATTACTGGATGACCAGTTAAATGTGCTTTGCATCAACCCCTCTGCAGAAATGTTATTGGGGGTCAGCTCAACTAAAATAACCTCCAAGCCTCTCAGTCAGTTATTGATGGATGACCCATTGATTGCTGCAATCAATGATACTTTGATCAGTAATCATCCGTTTACACAAAGAGAAAGAAGGGTTCGCATCAATGATCGTAATGTCATGGTTGATGTCAGTGTCCAGCCCATTCCAGTTGAAGGCAGTTCAGGAAAAAAAGAAAGTCGATTATTAATTGAATTCAGTCATCTGGACCGTCATTTACGCATTTCAAGAGAAGAAAACCTGCTTGCTCAGCATGAAACCATTCGAGTATTGCTGCGGAGCATGGCTCATGAAGTCAAAAATCCACTGGGCGGTATCCGTGGTGCTGCACAATTACTCGAGCGGGAATTAAAAGATGCTGATTTAGCGGAATACACACAGGTTATTATTGAAGAAGCGGATAGACTGAAAAAGTTAGTCAACCGGATGCTGGGACCCAATGTTCGTCCCAATCGAATGAAAGTCAATATTCACTCAGTCTCAGAGCGTGTACGACGCTTACTGAAGGCGGATAAAACCAGAAATGTAAAAATTTATTTTGATTATGACCCCAGTATTCCTGATATTATCTTTGATCCAGAGCATTTAATACAAGCAGTGCTGAATATTGTTCGCAATGCTGCTCAGGCACTTTCAGAGCAAGACAGGGGCAGTGATGAACCCCCTAAAGAAAAAATAATCACCATACGAACGCGTATTTTAAGACATTTTAATATAGGGCATAAGCGTTATAAGCTAGTTGCTAAGATGGATATTATTGA
This sequence comes from Gammaproteobacteria bacterium, assembly GCA_016744395.1. GTDB lineage: Bacteria > Pseudomonadota > Gammaproteobacteria > GRL18 > GRL18 > GRL18. The sequence goes on from JADGEK010000001.1 coordinate 49,000, forward strand.
TAATGGTCCGGGTATTTCTGATGACATGCAGGAAAGAATTTTTATGCCGCTGATTACTGGACGTGCAGAAGGTACAGGATTAGGGCTGTCGATTGCCCAGTCATTGGTCAATCAAAATGATGGTCTGATTGAATGCCACAGCAAACCAGGCAAAACTGTTTTTAGTCTTTTATTACCAATAAATGATGAGTCTAACTCAAAATCCAGTATTTAATTAAGAAATTAAGTACGCGTTAAACTGATAACTTAAAAAATTAAATTGGAGTGCATAGTGAGCACGCAAAATATTGTTTGGGTCATAGATGATGACCGATCCATCCGTTGGGTTTTGGAAAAAGCATTTAAACAGGCTGATATTATCGTAGAGAGCTTTGAAAATGCAGAAAGTGTTTTGCTTGCTTTAAAAAAAACTCAACCGGATACAATCGTCACCGACATTCGGATGCCTGGCATGGATGGCTTTGGTTTACTGGAAAAATTACAACACGAATACAGTGATATTCCTGTGATCATCATGACTGCTCATTCTGACCTGGACAGTGCTGTGTCGGCCTATGAAGGGGGGGCATTTGAGTACCTGCCAAAACCATTTGATGTTGATGAAGCGGTCGAATTGGTACAAAGAGCCCTGACATTACGCATGTCTGAAAAAGCCAAACACAGTGAACAAGAACCACTTAACTCGACCCCTGAAATTATTGGTGAAGCCGCTTCCATGCAGGAAGTCTTTCGTGCTATCGGGCGCTTGTCACGTTCCAATATCACCGTCATGATCAATGGTGCTTCAGGAACGGGTAAAGAACTGGTGGCTCAGGCACTGCATCGGCACAGTCCCCGTTCAGAAAAACCCTTTATTGCATTAAATACTGCAGCCATTCCCAAAGACTTACTAGAGTCTGAATTGTTTGGTCATGAGCGCGGTGCGTTTACGGGGGCACAGGCTCAACGAGTTGGGCGTTTTGAACAAGCGGATGGTGGAACACTCTTTCTTGATGAAATTGGTGATATGCCTGCTGAATTACAAACACGTTTATTAAGAGTACTCTCTGATGGAGAATTTTATCGAGTGGGTGGACGCTCACCCATCAAAGTGGATGTAAGGATTATTGCAGCGACTCATCAGGACTTAGATAAGCGGGTGCAAGAAGGCTTATTTCGAGAAGATTTATTTCACCGTTTGAATGTCATACGCATTCATATGCCTACTTTGAGCGAAAGACAAGAAGACATTGCCTTATTATCAAACTACTTCTTAAATCGGGCTGCAGCTGAATTAAATGTAGAAAAGAAAACTCTGGATCCTGAAAGTGAGCTCTTTTTAAGTAAACAGCCCTGGCCTGGTAACGTTCGTCAGTTAGAAAATGTGTGTCGCTGGTTGACTGTGATGTCTCCCGCTCAGATTGTCCATATTGAAGACATGCCGCCCGAATTACAAAGCAGAGACATGGAAGAAGCCGTTAATAGTAATTGGGAAGATGCTTTGAAACTGTGGTTGAATTCACAACTGTCTGCGGGTGCAGAAAATGTTCTGGACACCTTAATGCCCAATATGGAACGTATTATGATTGATGTGGCATTAAAATATACGGGCGGACGGAAGCAGGATGCTGCCCGTTTACTAGGCTGGGGAAGAAATACATTGACTCGAAAGATCAAAGAACTGGCGATTGAATAGCAGATAGTTTATAAAACAGTAAAGGCATGCCTTATGCCTTGCCTCTACTGCTCGATGGGAAGCCTATATGGCTGAATTTACTCTTTTTTTGCAACCAGAGGTTTTGCTTCGCTCTTATTGATGCTGGAATTTTTATCTTTCAGTTCAGACAGCAGTCCATCCATTCCTTTTTGAGTCACAATTTGCTTAAAGCTGGAACGGTAGGTTGTTACTAAACTAATGCCTTCGACAGACACATCATAAACTTTCCAAAGACCTGTTTTTTTACTGCGGTATAAATCATAGTTAACCTTGATGGGCTCTCCACCGCCAATAGGGTTGACCTGAGAGCGAACAGTGGCATATTTATCTTTAATTTTGCCTCTAAATGGTTGGAAAGTGATGATATCATCAGTTAAGTTGTTTTTTGATAAGAATTGAATCAGTGCTTTTGAATAAAATTTGACAACCAGCTTCTGGAATTGTGCAATGAACTCTTGTTGTTGGTCAGCGGTGGCTTTTCTCCAGTTTTTACCCAAAACCCAGCGTGACATTAAAGGGAAGTTTACCTTGGGAACGAGGTGTGCGTTAATTAATTGGTGAGCAACATTGGGATCTTGACGAATGGCTTCCGTATTTTCTTTAAATGCCTGGATCATTTGATTAGAAGTGTCTTCCATCAATTGCTGTGGGACAGGAACTGAATCCGCATAAGAGCTTGATGACAGAATGAGGGTCATTAATATTGACTGCACTATTATCAATGCAGTGCGGCTCAATAATGTAGTGTGACTAAATAAGTTAAACATGTGCTCTCCCATATTGACAGCGTTAAGCTTCAGGCTTATAAAAATAGACCAGAGATACCTGAAAGTAATTTCCATTTACAGTAACAGAAGATGTATTAACCCAAGATGAATGTGCTCAGCAGAGGCAGTGCATCATCATATGCTGCCTAGCCCAAAAAATTAAATCATACTCTGTTGTCCCGACTGGCTATTTTCTAATAAAGACGGCACATAAACAAGAAAAAAAGAGTATAATTGTGAACTGTTTGCTATTTATTATGCCTAATGCAAGCAGTTTGTTGACAATTATTTGACTATTTTTAGGTAAAGAACAACGTGATAAAAAAACCTGAATTACTGCTTCCTGCAGGGACATTAAAAAATATGCGCTATGCATACGCCTATGGTGCTGATGCCGTTTATGCCGGGCAACCTCGTTACAGCTTAAGAGCTAGAAATAACGATTTTACTTATGAAAATATAGAGACAGGCATCAATGAAGCTCATAAAAACGGAAAGAAGTTTTTCCTTGCTTCCAATGTCATTCCCCATAATTCAAAAATTAAGACTTACATGGACGACATTTCACCGATTATTGATTTAAAACCTGATGCCCTGATTATGGCTGATCCAGGTTTAATTATGATGGTTAAGGAGCGTTGGCCTGAAGCGCATATTCATCTTTCGGTGCAGGCAAATACAGTCAATTACGCCGCAGTTAAATTTTGGAAGTCGGTGGGTGTAGAGCGAGTTATTTTATCACGTGAACTGGGTCTGGATGAAATTGAAGAAATTCGTCAGCAATGCCCTGAGATGGAACTTGAAGTCTTTGTTCATGGTGCGCTTTGTATCGCTTATTCTGGCCGTTGTTTGTTGTCAGGCTATTTTAACCATCGCGATCCCAATCAAGGTACTTGCACAAATGCCTGTCGCTGGGAATATAAAGTCCATGATGGACAAGAAGATGTCACTGGTGATGTTTCGGTTAAACCACCTGAACCACAAAAAATTGACTTTGATCCCTTTGCAGCAATGAATTCACCAGAAGCTTTTCCTGATGACAGCAAAATGGTACGACATCCTGACGCGGATAAAGTGTACTTGATTGAAGAAACAGAACGACCAGGTGAGTATATGCCGATCATTGAAGATGAAAATGGCACCTATATTATGAATTCCAAAGACTTACGAGCTTTGGAGCATGTGGAGCGCTTGATGCAAATTGGTGTGGATTCTTTAAAAATTGAAGGACGCACAAAATCACATTATTATGCCGCGCGAACAGCTCAAGTTTATCGTCAGGCCATTGATTCAATTGCCCGAGGTGAAGCATTTGATATGGAGTTGTATGCGGATTTAAACAGTTTAGCAAATCGTGGCTATACCGATGGTTTTTATCAACGTCATCATACTCAAGATTATCAAAATTATATGGATAACCACTCAACCAGTAAAAACCAGCAGTTTGTTGGCGAAATTTTAGAATATAATGAAGCAGAACAAACCGCTTTAGTGGATGTAAAGAATCGTTTTTCTGTTGGCGATACTCTGGAGTTGATTTTGCCAGAGGGAAATCAGTTATTTATCCTGGAATCTATTACCAGTAAAAAAGGCGAAGCAATGGAAGTTGCTCCAGGAAGTGGTCATATTGTTACCATTCCCCTACCCTTTAAAGCGGATACACTCAGTCTTATTGCTCGAAATTTTTAATGTTATGATTGCTCTGATTGCATAAACATTGTCATTACCGATACTATTTTTTTAGGAGAGAGTTTTTGAATACCTCAACCGTCTACCCTTTTACTCGTAAACGTCGTATGCGTCGTGATGATTTTTCAAGACGTTTAATGCGCGAATCTCATTTAAGTGTAGATGATTTGATTTACCCAATGTTTGTTCTGGAAGGCAAAAACAAACGTGAATCCATTGCTTCTATGCCTGGTGTTGAACGGGTCAGTATTGATCAACTCTTAAAAGAAGCCAAAGAACTGGTCGCACTTGGTGTGCCAGCAGTGGCTTTATTTCCAGTGACACCACAAAGTGCGAAAACAGATGGTGCTGAAGAAGCTTATAATCCGGATGGTTTAGCTCAGCGTGCAGTCAAAGCACTGAAAGAGGCCTATCCGGGTTTGGGTGTTATTACAGATGTGGCGCTAGACCCGTTTACCTCACATGGGCAAGATGGACTCATAGATACATCGGGTTATGTTCTGAATGATGAAACGGTTGAAGTGCTCATACAGCAGGCCTTATCTCATGCTGAGGCGGGTGCAGATGTCGTCGCGCCTTCTGATATGATGGATGGTCGAATTGGTGAAATTCGTGATGCTTTAGAAGAAAATAACTACATTTATACTAAAATTTTATCCTATTCAGCAAAATACGCTTCCAGCTTTTATGGCCCATTTAGAGATGCCGTCGGTTCAGCTGCTAACTTAGGTAAGGCTGATAAAAGTACCTATCAAATGGATCCTGGCAATAGTGATGAGGCGTTACTCGAAGTTGCAATGGATCTCGAAGAAGGTGCTGATATGGTGATGGTGAAACCAGGCATGCCTTATTTGGATATTGTGCGACGTGTCAAACAGGAATTCGGCGTGCCTACATATGCTTATCAAGTCAGTGGTGAATATGCGATGTTGATGGCAGCCATTGAAAATGGCTGGTTAGATGAGCGAAAAGTTATTTTAGAATCATTACTTTGCTTTAAGCGTGCAGGAGCAGATGGCATATTGACCTATTTTGGTAAACAAGTGGCTCAGTGGCTGAATGAGTGATTAAACTTAATGTGAATACTCATTTTTAAATGAAAACGAGATAAAAAATGCGAATAATCTTTAACTTAGTCTATTTCATAATATTTCTGGCTCTGGCATTTATTGCCATGTTTCTGGGTGGTGTTTCGGGGGTAGCGGGTACATTTTACATTCTGGTAGAGCCTGGTGAACTGGAAGCCAATTTAATTAAAGCGACAAGCATTTTAGCGTTTGTCTGGTTGCTTGTTATGATTTTGCGTCAGCAAAATAAAAAAGTGCTCAAACGTCGGAAGCTTGAAGCACTTGAACTGGAAGCTGAATCAAAATAAATAGATTAAGCGCTTAACAGAAAAAGACATGAAAAAATATTAGGAAGAACGGTTGAATGAGTGACATTTTTGATTTTGATAAACCCGATTTGTATGCGGTCATGGGCAATCCCATCAATCACAGTAAATCACCACAAATTCATGCTGCTTTTGCCTTAGAAACAGGTCAAAAAATAGAGTATTCAGCCATACATGTGGATGTTGGTGGTTTTTCACAGGCGGTCAGTCACTTTCAAGGACATGGGGGTAAAGGGCTTAATGTCACAGTGCCTTTTAAAGTGGATGCCTGGAAAATGTCAGATACATTGACTGATCGCGCTAAACAAGCAGGTGCAGTGAACACTCTGATTTTGAGTAAGAATGGTGAGATAAAGGGTGATAACACCGATGGCGTTGGCTTAGTCAATGATATTGTAGAGCATCTGGGCTGGGTAATTGAACACAAGAAAGTACTTATTTTAGGGGCTGGAGGTGCATCAAGAGGTGTTATTGGCCCTCTTTTAGATAAAAAACCACAAAGTCTGATGATTGCCAATCGTACCGCTTCAAAAGCCACTGAATTGGCCAACTTGTTTCGAGATATGAAAGCAGCAGAGACTCAAAATGTGGATGCGGGTGGTTATGACTCTCTTGCGGGGCAACAATTTGATTTAGTCATTAATGCAACTGCTGCCAGCTTACAAGGTGAAGTACCACCACTGCCAGATGATTTAATGACAGAAAATGGATGTTGTTATGACATGATGTATGCTGCCCAAGCGACCGCATTCATGCAATGGGCGACGCAACATGGTGTCAAAAATATCAGTGATGGCTTAGGTATGTTGGTGGGGCAAGCTGCTGAATCCTTTAATCTCTGGCGAGGGATCAGGCCTTCTGTGGCTCCAGTAATAAAAAGTATTCAAGAGTCAATGTAATTTGGTCAATGAATATTGATTTAGAGGCTAGGCATACTTTGTTCCTATGGCGCTTTTAATCCCAAAACAGGTATCTAATAATTTTCTTTATAATATTTTTTTCTTAAAATAAAACTATACTGAGGCTTATGCCAACAAGAAAGATCTCAATATCTCAATTACGTAAAGGTATGTTTATTCATGAACTTGATATTTCATGGATGCAGAGTCCATTTTTACGCCATCGAAGAAAAATCAGTTCAGCGAATGATATTGCCTTATTAAAAAAAGCAGGTGTGAAAGAACTGACGATAGACTTATCACGTGGAGATGATTTTGAACCAGCAGTGACAGAAGTGTCTAATGAAAACCTAAAGGTTCACGTTCCAGAAGTAGAGTCTTCAACTAGTACAGAGTCCTCAACCAGCACAGAGTCTTCAGCCAGTATAAAGTCTTCAGCCAAAGCACCTGAATCCGAGACTATTGCAGGACAACAGGCAGAAAAACAACCTGAAAAAGTCACACTGAGTGATGAATTAAAAGTTGCTAAAGTGCTACAGGGAAAAATTGGTCAATTAGTGACACAACTGAGCGCTATGATCAAAGAAGGTCAGCCTATTTCTGCGAAAGACATTACACCTGTCATTAATGAAACTCGGGAGAGTATCAGCCGAAATGATCAGGCTTTGCTAACAATGCTGCACATACAACGTCAGGACTTAAAGTTGAGCGATCACGGCTTCGGTGTATTTGCCGTCATTTTACCGTTAGCTCTAAAATTGGCTTGCACTGATGATGAAGTCAATGAACTGGGCATGGCTGCTTTGCTGCATGATACGGGTTGGTCACGCCTACCCATGCATTTGTTTGGTCAAAAAAAAGCATACACCAACGCAGAAGTACAGTTAATAAGGCAGCATCCGGCTATTGTTGAAAGTGTACTCAATAAGAGTGCTGATATTCCTGAACAAGTAAAAATTTTGGTTAAACAACATCATGAACTCAGTGATGGTAGTGGTTTTCCCGAACGTTTAAAAAAAGACAAAATTCATAGACTGACTGAAATCTTGCAGGTAGCTGACTTATATGATGAATATATACATGGTCTCACCGATCAGCCAGGCATGCTGCCCACTAATGCGCTGAAAAAAATCTATCAAATAGCCAGAAAAGGTCAATTCAGTGAAACAGTTGTCAGTGAAATGATCCATGTGATGGGCATTTTTCCCCTGACCAGTGCGATAGAACTGAGTAATGGTGAAAAGGCCTTAGTGGTTGAAGTTGATAAACTACAACCACTCCTGCCAAGGGTTAAAATTATTTATGAAGCCAGTGGTCAGGCCTGCAAAACAGAAAAAATTATAGATTTAGCCAATCAAAGTGAAGGTGAAGATATTAAAATAGTGAAAGTCATTGATCCCATTGATGAAAATGATGATCCATTGGGACTGTTACGTGTTGAAGAGGTTTAGCCTTTATTCTTAAAGCGATTATGAATCAATCCATATCAAATACAACTGCCGTCAGTCTCTATCAGCATCTTGCAGATGGGGTCATACACATCGATGGACAAAATCAGATCATTGCCATTAACCCTGCTGCAGAAAAAATTCTCAAATGGTCACAAACGGATATTATTGGCCGAGATGCACATGAAACAATTTGTGCAGTTGATGGACGATATCGACATAAACGTGAAAAATGCTGCTTAAGCAACCGCTTTGATAGTAATCAGGATAAGACCACAGAATTTGTCTGGGTGGATAAAGAGGGCTCATATCTACAAATTGATGCAAAAGTAATTCAGTCAGATGCAGAATCATCGAGCGGTGAAAATAATAGTATTATCATCTTATTTCGTGATTGTGCTGACTCGGGCTATAGTGAAAGTGAAGTGAAACGCTTGTCACTTTTTCCGGAATTGAGTCCAGCACCTATTTTACAATTAGATGAATCGGCCATGATTCATTATGCAAATCCAGCAATGACAGAACTTATGGTTGAGGCTGGCTTTGATGATTTGGGACGGCCAGAAATTCTCCCCGATAATATCGAAGAATTGTTGCAGCGCTGCATTAAAAACAATGAAACCATTGAAGGCATTGAAAATGAAGCCAGTGCTAAATGGTACTTATGGAATTTTCATCCCATTGAGCACCATGAGTTGAGCCTGGTTCAAGTTTACGGTCTGGATATCACTGCTCGAAAGGAATATGAATACAATCTGACTCAACTAAAAGAATTGGCTGAAGCGAACAATGAACAAAAGAGTAATTTTGTTGCCAATATGAGTCATGAACTTAGAACACCAATGAATGGTGTCATTGGTTTGAGTGGCTTATTACTCGATACAAAATTGAATCAAGAGCAAGAAGATTTTGTTCATAAAATCCAGTCATCCGCCGACTCTTTATTATATATTATTAATGATATTCTTGATATTTCTAAAATAGAATCAGGTAAATTGGACATCGACCCACTACCGTTTAATTTTCATAAACTGATCATTGAAGCTATTGAAATTAATGATGTAAAAGCCAAAGAAAAGAAGATTGAATTAGAATGTCGATTTGATTCACAAATACCCGAATATATTGTGGGCGATGCAATTCGTATTCGCCAGATTGTCATTAACTTCATCAGTAATGCGATTAAATTTACTTCCAATGGATACGTTCTTATTGATGTCATTTGTCATGAGTTATCCAGTGAATTTGTTGACTTCAGCATCAGAGTTGAAGACACTGGCATTGGTATCAGTGTTGAGAAAGTTGACTATGTTTTTGGTAAATTCAATCAGGCTGATATTTCAACAACTCGCAAATTTGGTGGGACAGGTCTTGGGTTGGCAATTAGTAAGGAACTATCAGAGCTCATGGGTGGGGAAATTGGTCTTGAAAGCGAAGAGGGTAAAGGCTCAGTTTTTTTTGTAAGATTTAACTTCCCTATCGGTTGCCACCAGTCACTTATCAAAAAAAATACTTATACTTTACAAAAAGGGTTGATGCTGATTTTAATTGGTGGATTACCTATGGGCTTAAAAGTGTTAACTGAATTGATTCAAACATTGGGAGTACCGATCAGGTGCTTTGAGCAAGTTGCTCAGGCAGAAACTTTCTTTAATGAGACTTTATCTGAAAATAGGAGTGCAGAGAATCTGTCATTTATCACTGTTTTCTGCGGTAACATCAATGATAGCGAAATTAACTCGTTATTAAAATCTCCGCCCATAGAACAATGTCAACAGAGCAAATCTCAATTAAAAGCAATTGCAATTAATAATAATAATGAAACGAATCTTGAGCAAAGGTATCAAAAATTGGGACTGAATGGCTTTATAAAAAAACCATTCAGCCCCAGATTATTCAAGAAATTCATTTATGATGTCCTTAATAACGATGAGTTTGTGATAGGGCAATGTCGGCCAGACAGCGAAGAAATTTCTAATAACGAAGTGATTCAATTAAAAATTTTATTAGCTGAAGACAATATAGTTAATCAGATGGTTGCTAAAACCTTATTGGAAAAAGCTGGCTGTGAAGTTGATGTGGTTGAAAATGGACAGTTGGCTGTTAATGCATGGAAAAGTGGTATCTATGATGCTATTTTTATGGATTGTCAAATGCCAGTAATGGATGGTTATGAAGCGACTAAAAGCATTCGTTCAATTGAACAGGAGCAACACATTCCGATAGTGGCTTTAACGGCGAATGCAATGGATGGAGAAAAAGAGAAATGCTATGCCTCAGGGATGGATAATTTCTTAACAAAGCCCATTAATGTTGCCTTGATGCATCAGATATTGCAGGAAATTACTCAAGAGCTGAAATAAGCAGATAAGTACATTAAAAAGAGTTAATAGCTCAGCAATATTTTTGCGCTTATCCAATGTTATAAACTGTTCGTTAGTATCTCATTGATTTCAGGGTTTATTGTTGAGATCAACAAATTCATCATTTGCCTCCTGCTGTAATTCAGAGATTTAACTTATTTGAGTAATTCAGAATAGGAAATAGAATGCTATTATTCAATAGAATTGATTATTCATTATAGAATTTTCTCTTGTTGCCGCTATACTAATATAGGTAGTCAGTGTTAGTAATTTTATTTGCGAATATATATGGTTGATAAATCTAATGACAATAAGTAAAAAAATTCATATTCCTCTTATTTCAGTCCTTTTGTTGGGACTTGTAGTGGTTTTTTTCGTTTCGATGAATGGCCTCAATAAAATCGAAGCAGATGTTTATGCCAAAGAAAAAATTAAACTGATTGATTTTTATGCACAAAAATTTCAGGCAAAGAAAGATGTTGCAATTTCCAATGCTATTAATATTGCTCAAAATTTTTATGTCGTATCCGCACTGAAGAATAATGACCGGAAAATAGCAATAGATGGGCTTAAAACAATTGTAAATGATTTTAAAAACCACACTAAATTCAAAAATATCAAGATTCATATCCATGACAAAAATATTTCCAGCTTTTTACGTCTTTGGAAACCCAGTAAACATGGAGATGATCTCAAAGGATTTAGAAAAACTATTATTGAAGTTAAAAATACAAAAAAACCACTTGTTGCTGTTGAAATAGGTCGTGCAGGTCTGGTTCTAAGAGGTCTTTCACCTATTATTGATAACGGTCAATATTTAGGAAGCGTTGAATTTATGCAGGGGCTTAACTCAATTATTAGAGATGGAAAGAAGAAAGATATCAATATTATTATTTTAATGAAGAAAGAACATATGGCGACTGCCACACTGCTTAAAAATAAACCTGAATTAAATAATAATTTTGTTCTGGCTTCAAAAAAACAAGACTTAGATCAGACATTTTTTAATGAACTGCAGGGACAAGATATTTCTCAGACAGGTACCACAGACAATTATTATTTTACCAGTATGCCTATTAAAGATTTTAGGGGTAATATCGTGGCATATGCTATTGCAGGAGAAAATCTTGAGACTGTAAAAACGATTATATCAAACACAAAGTCAGCACTCATTAATCAAGTCATTATCATGGTTGTTCTAGATATTTTTATATTGTTATTTTTAATTTTTATTATTAATAAGTCTGTCGTACACCCTATTAAACAACTGGAGAGTATTTCTAAAGATCTCTCAGAAGGTGATGGTGACTTGAGTAAACGCTTAAATATTGAAACAAATGATGAAATTGCGGATGTAGCAACATACTTTAACCAATTTATAGAATCGGTGCAGACGATTGTTAAAGAGGTTCAACTGGGTACTCAGGCTACCAACAAAACAATTCATGAGTTAAATGCGATTTCACAACAAATTGGTAAAGATTCTGTTCAAACCAATCAACACTTACAATCTTCCAGTCAGGAGATGACTGAAGTAACTGAATTTACACAGCAATCAGTGGATGGCATACAAAGCACCCTGGATAAAATCAGAGAAGCAAATAAATTGATGGGACAAGCCAATCAGTCAATGTTTACACTAAAAGATAAAGTGCAACATAATGCTAAAGCGGAGTCAGATATCAGTAATAAGTTAAATAACTTATCGAATGATATTGAAAAAGTGAATGGTGTTCTTGAGGTGATTAAAGCAGTAGCAGAGCAAACAAATTTATTAGCATTGAATGCTGCAATCGAAGCAGCAAGAGCAGGAGAGCAAGGCCGAGGATTTGCTGTTGTTGCAGATGAGGTTAGAAATCTTGCAGTCAGAACTCAAGATTCTCTTGATGAAATCAACACGACAGTAACTGCGGTTATAAGTCAAATTCATGGTATCAATAGAGAAATGAAAGATGGTGTTAGTGAACTGTCAGAATTACTGGAAACATCCAACTCAGTATCCGAACAAATTATCAGTAATTCTAAAATTCTGGATGCTTCAACCCAGTCATTTGAAGATAATATGGGCAATATAACAAAAGTAAACGATAAGGTTAAAATAGTGGATGAATATATTAACTCAAGTGCCAGTTTAAGTGGCAACAATACCTCACTTATCGAACAAATGCTCATTAGTTTTGAAGAAACATCAGCACAGGTTGATGCACTTAATCAAGTAATCAATCGCTTTAAAGTTTAGTTCTTATGGTAAGGGTATCTGTGTAGGAACGGAATTTGTTTCTACACATGTGGAGGCTGTAAAAATAAGTGTGTAACTGCTTATAAATAGTCCTCTTTTAAGCGCACATAATGCTCAGCGGAATATTGTAAGCCATCGATTTCTTCATCGGTGAGTAATCGTAAGCGTTTGGCTGGACTGCCCACATAAAGATAACCACTTTCCAGACGCTTATTAGGAGATACCAGAGCACCTGCTGCGAGAAAGACATTTTTTTCTAAATGTGCGCCATCCAAAATTATAGCCCCCATGCCCACCAGACAATTATCTTCAATGGTACAGCCATGCAAGACTACATTATGGCCCACTGTGACTTGACTGCCAATGGTTAATGGGAATCCACCAGGATGTTTATTCGTGTGATCATGGGTTACATGCAGGGTGCTGCCATCCTGGATACTTGTATTGGCACCAATTTTAATCCAGTTCACATCACCGCGAATTGTGGTATTGGGCCAGATAGAGCTATTGTCACCAATTTCTACCTGACCAATCACTTGAGCGGACTCATCGACAAAAGTCCCTTTACCAATGTTGGGTGTGTCGTGTTTAAATTTTCTAATACTCATTCTTTCTTTTCCTTTGATGCATTATTGGGAATTGCTCCAATTAGCGCATTGTGACCAGTTCTTCTGCACTACAAGGATGAATTGCAATGGTATTGTCAAAATCAGCTTTAGTGGCACCCATTTTAATGGCTACGGCAAAACCCTGCATCATTTCATCAACGCCAGGGCCTATGATGTGGCAGCCGATAATTTTTTCTTGCGCACCAACACAGACCAACTTCATTGCCGTTGGTGCTTTATGTTCAGTAAAAGCATGAGACATGGGTGTAAAGCTGCTGCTGTAAACTTTGACTGAATCACCGTGAGATTGACGGGCTTCAGTTTCTGTTAAACCAATCGTGGCAATCGGTGGATGACTGAATACAACGGTCGGAATGAGGTTATAATCCAGCTTGCGATCCGTCATGTCATTAAATAAACGATCGGACAAACGCCTTGCAGCAGCAATGGCAACAGGTGTTAGGGAAGCTTTTCCATTAACATCGCCTAATGAATAAATGCCTTTGACATTGGTTTCTTCATATTCATCACTGGGAATGAAGCCACGCTCATCCATTTCAACTCCAGCGGCTTCCAGATTCAGATCGGCTGTATTAGGTGCTCGTCCAATGGCCCAGACAAGTGCATCAACATTATTCACTTGTTGGTTGTTGGTACAGTGCAGGGTTAATAGCCCTTGGTCATTCTTTTCAACCGATTCAACCTCAGTAGTACTGAGTAACACAATATTGGGATCATCCTGCAGTACTTTTGCCAATGTGCCTGTCAAAATAGCATCCATCTGACCCAGCACATGTCCTTTTCGTATTAGTAGAGTGACTTGACTGCCCAAACTGCTCATCAGACCTGCAAGCTCGACAGCAATATAACCAGAACCAACAATTGTAATGTGTTTAGGTTGTTCTTTTAAGGCAAAGAAACCATCAGAAGTCATACCCAAATCAGCACCTGCAATATCCGGGGTAATGGGGTATCCGCCTGGAGCTACGACAATGTGATCAGCTGTAAAAAGTTCACCATCGACCTCAATGGTTTTGGCATCCACAAAACGCGCTTTACCACTAATGTAATCAATGTTTGAGTCACTGAGGTAGTTTCCATACCAGTCAGTAATGCCAGAAATATAACCTTCTCGTTGCTCAATTAGCTTAGACCAGTTCAGGCCATTGTTAGTGACATCAAAACCATAGTCACGGGCATCTGCCATGCCATGTGCCAGGTTTGCAGCGTTCCACATGACTTTTTTTGGTACGCAACCAATATTGACACAGGTGCCACCGACTTTACTGCTTTCTATAATGGCACACTTCTTACCATATTGAGCACCACGTTCTGCTGCTGAAAGGCCGCCGCTGCCTGCGCCAATGGAGATTAAATCATAGTGTTTGGACATAATATTACCCGAAAAAAATCTGTGAAAAGAATGAATTATCTTATTTACAATGGGGATCTGAAGTAATATTATCAATATCAAAGTGTGACAAATAATCTGCTTATCTGAGAGTAACTCTAATAAATATAATCAGTAAATTGAAGGCGATGATCAGTCAGGAACTCATTCAAATAATTAAAGAGACTTTCCAGTTGAACTGGAAAGGTGTGCATGGAGTCTCTCATTGGGCGAGAGTTCGTGTTAATGGGCTGTTAATTGCAAAACAAAATGGAGCCAATCAACGGGTTGTAGAACTGTTTTCTTTTTTACATGATGTCAAACGAGAAGCTGATTTTAATGATCCCGAGCATGGTGAGCGAGCAGCACAATTTATAGACTCCTTGCCTGATGAATTACTTGGCATCAATGCCGTTGATAAAAAGCTACTTAAGCTTGCATGCCAGGATCACAGCAAAGGCATGGTTGACGGTGATATAACCGTCAAAACCTGTTGGGATGCAGATAGATTGGATCTGGGTCGTGGAGGGATCCGCCCGAATACTAAAAAGCTGTGTACTGAAGTGGCCAAACAGCCTGAATTTTTTGAACGAGCCTATCAACGTGCAATCTACCAACATCAAGCTACCGCCAGTTCAGGTATGGTACAGCAATGGAAGCCTGCACTGTGATTTTTAACAGCCTGACGCCAGAACTGATACAGCAGCGCCACCGGGTGCATGATACTTGCCGACAATTCAGTAAAAGCCCCTCAAAAGGGAATTTACAACGCTTAAAGGGACTTTTTTTAAGCTGTGGTGCAGATGTATTTATTGAGCAGGGATTTTACTGTGATTATGGCGATAAAATTTCAATAGGTGAGCGTGTTTATCTGAATATGAACTGTACCTTATTAGATGGTGGCCTGATCACTTTGGGTGATGATTGTTTAGTTGGACCCAATGTCCAAATTTTAACCATTAACCATGATACTTCAGCAAAGAAAAGACTTGATAAAGCCAATCATATGGAAGATGTCTATATTGGCGCTAATGTCTGGATAGGTGCTGGAGCTATTATTTTACCTGGAGTGAATATTTCAGAGGGCGCTGTTATCGGGGCAGGCAGTGTGGTTAATAAAGAGGTAGAAGCGTACTGTTTGTATGCGGGTAACCCGGCAAAAAAAATTCATTATATTGAAGACTGAAGTTATCATGATGACTCAAGTACCATTTTTGTTCTATAAATAAAATGATAAGATTCTGGCAAACTGAATAATAATACTCAAATATTGTTGGGATTTAATAACAAACGTGTAATGTTTTACTATAATTAATAAATATACATTCGCTCTCCCCTATATTTAAAGAGGGGAAGCTAAAGAAAATGTAATTTATGGACAGGCACTCACTCATTAGAATTACCCAATTTCAAATCAATTATTAAAGGAATGATCTTGGACTTTACACAAGCTATTGAAATAGCTCCTAAAATATTTTGGATTGGCTCCTATCTTGAAAATGATCCTTTTCAATGTCATCCGTATCTGATTGAAAACGGAAATGAATCAATTTTACTTGATCCCGGGTCAATGCTGGAGTTTGATTCACTGATTACGAAAGCTCGTACCGTGACAGAATTAAAAAATATTAAATATATTATCCTGCACCATCAGGATCCTGATTTATGCGCCTCGATTTCAGAAATTGAAAAACTCATTGATAGAGATGATTTACAAATTATCACTCATAGTCGAATGACTGCTCTGATAAAGCACTATCTTACCACCTCTGCATACTATGAAATTGATCAGCATGATCATAGGTTAGTCACTCAATCAGGCTTAAATCTTGAGTTTATCACTACACCGTATTGCCATTCTCCTGGTGCATTTGTCACATTTGAAAAACAAAGTCATATATTATTTTCCAGTGATATTTTTGGTGGACTTGAAGAGTCATGGGAGTTTTATGCTACAGAAAAATATTTTGATCAGGCACGTGCTTTTCATGAATCTTATATGCCAGGCAAAGATATCTTTAATTATACTCTGCGTAAAATTGAACAGCTTGATATCACTTTAATTGCGCCACAGCATGGTTCTATTATCAAAAAAGAATACATACCAAAACTGATTGAAAATATGAAAAATCTGGAATGTGGCTTATATATTGATAGAAAATACAATGATGAATTATTAGATGTGATTAAGCAACTTGAGCAAAGTAAACTAGAGTTAAAAAAACAGGAGCAATTTTTACAGCAAGTGATTAATGGGTCAGCTGATCAGGTTATGGTGATTAATTGTGACTACACAATCTCACTGATGAATGATATGGCAAAAGATGCGGTTAATTTAGATTATGTGGGTGACAATGAGAATCCCAAGTGCTATGAAGTGTTACACCATCATGCTATGCCATGTGATGGGTCTAGTGAGCCATGTCCTATGAAAATGATTATGGAGAATAAACAAAGTATTCAAGTGACTCATAAACATGTGGCAAAAAATGGGGACAGTAAATTTATAGAGCTGTCAGCAAACCCCTTGATGGATGATAATGGCGATATTTTTGCTATTATTGAATCAGCACATGATGTGACTATGCACTGGAAAATCCATCGTAAATTAAGTGAGCAAAAGAGGGTTTCAGATCATAAAGCAAATCATGATCATTTAACGGGTCTACCGACACGAGCACTGTTAATGGATCGGTTGCAACAAGCGATAAAGTCAGCAAAGCGACATAATAATCGAGTGGGAGTCTTATTTATTGATCTGGATAATTTTAAACCCATTAATGATCAATTAGGTCATCAGGCAGGCGATCATGTTTTAAAAACAGTAGCGCATCGTTTTAAAAAAATCTTGAGACAAGTGGATACTATTGCCCGCGTTGGTGGTGATGAATTTATAATTGTCTTTAATTCACTTAAGCACCGTCAGGATGTCGTTGAAGTTGTGGATAAACTCATTGAGAGCATTAATAAGTCAATTGTAATTAATGATAGCAAAGTGAATATCACAACTAGTATTGGTATTAGTATTTATCCTGATGATGGTTCTGAGATTGATATTTTATTAAAAAATGCAGACCTTGCCATGTATAAAGCCAAAGAAATGGGGCGAGATACCTATCATTTTTTTAATGTTGAGCATTAAAATAGTAAAATGCTTTAGACATTTTTCAGAAATCTCATAAAAGTACTATAAATAATTAGGTTAACAATTGTAACAACCTGTATAACCTGATTTCACAGATCATTGTTATTGTTCATTATTATAGTAATATCCCCTTCTTTATGTGCCACTTTATTCATTTTAAATCCTGTTTAAGAGTAACTTCAACTTGCCTTTTTTTTTTGAAACTATAAACTAGCCCGCTGAGTAATAATAATCAGAAATCAAATGCTGGATCTTTAAAAATCAGTTGCTTCAAGTGATTTTTCCAGTTTAAAAATGTATAAAAGGGCTGTTATCTTGTTTAAGAAAAAGGTAGTTAGTATAAAAAAGAAAGTAGTATCATCAGTGGTATTTGTATTGTTTTCAGGGATCAGCATAGTGAGTAATGCTGCTATGGTTGACGGAAAAGAGATTCCAGTTCATCAAGTTGATTCTGAAAATTGTAAAGAATGCCATAAAAAAATTTACAAGCAGTGGAAAGGTTCCATGCATGCGCAAAGTACTGCATTAGAAGATCCAATACATGGTGCATTTTATAAACAAGTAATTGGTGATCCTGCCAAAGAAGATGTGCGTACTGCTAAGGGAAAGTACCCTGTATGTCTACAATGTCATGCACCATCAGCGGCAAAAGATAAGAAAACAAAACTGGACAGTCTAATATCCTATCAGCAAGGAGTTAACTGTGTCAGTTGTCATAGCTTGAAAAAATACAATGGTATTGATGCAAAAAATGGAAAAATGAACCTGGGTATCAAGGCCTATGAGCTATCAGATAAACTTCAGGGGCCAAATGGTATGCTCAGTGAGCAAGGTAAGGCCGCTGATGCACTCCGAGCTAAGCTGGATGATGATGGAGACTTAAACCCCCATTTAGGAAGAGATAATGACAATAAAGCCTTTATGTCTGATGAAGATGTTAAGTCTCTTGATCTGCCAATGGAAGGTAATTCCATGTTAAAGACATCTGCAGCTTGTTTAGGTTGTCATGACCGACGTAATAACTCTCATGGTGTACCTTTGTGTGCAACAGGAGATGAAATGGTGGATGGCAAAAGTCGTGAGACATGCCAGTCCTGTCATATGCCAGTCAGTGACGGTATAGTCTCTCATAATATGGGTGGGGGACATGATGTAACAATGTTAAAACGCAGCATTCGTCTTGATATTGATGCTAAAAAATCAGGCAGTGATTTGTCAGTTGATGTTACCGTACAAAATCTTCAGCCACACGATGTACCGACAGGCGCACCTTTTAGAAATGCCTATGTCAAATTAACCGCTTTAGATAAAGACGGTAATATTGTTTGGCAAAACTTTAAGATACACCCATCAAAAGAAGATCCCAAGGCTTATTTTGCTTATGCTTTGACTGATGATGATGGTAAATTTGCGCCACCACCAAAAGCGACAAAACAGGGTAAGAATACACGATTAAAATCCTATGAAACAAGAGTGCTTAACTATAAGATAGCATCAAAAGGTGTGGATAGTATCCGTGCAGAAATGTATTATAATTTATTATGGGCTGGTCTTGTGAAGCAATTAAAGCACCTTGATGCAACACTTAAAGACCCTAAAAAAATAGCGTGGAGTGAGGTAAAGATAAAATAATACTTCTCTTTGTTATTCAAATATCATTTCTAATAGTGTGTAACTGAAAAATGTAGTATCGCGTATATTAAAACCCTTAATTGATTCAGTTAAGGGTTTTTTTATTCAATTAATTTAAAGAACGGATGTTTGTAAATCTTTTACCTGACGAATCCAGGGTTTTGATTTTTGTTGAAATGCTTTGGGTAAGTTGATGATGGCTTGTTTTGCTTCAGCATAACTGGGGTAGTAACCATAAGTAAGTACATAAAAATGCTCCTCACCTTTTTTTATTTTAAAAAAATAAGTGAGATCATCCATGTATATTTTGGTTAATTGGTGGATACTGTCATATTGCTTTGCAGTAATAATTTGTAATAAATAATAGTTGCCATTGAGTTGCTTGAAACGCAATGCATGTTGAGTTAATTGAGAATTGGATGATTTTGAAGAGAGTGATTGTGCTGTAAGCAGAGTGTTATCCTGCTTTATAGGGTACACTTTTTTTTGTACCAACTGAACTTCGTGTTTCTTGGTTTGTATCCTGGATCCATTGGCGAATTGCTGTAAGCGTTGATATGCTTCTTTGTAACCAGATTTCTTAGAGAGTTTGAACCATTTTTTTGCTTGTCGTAAATCTTTAGGAATGCCATCACCACCTGTTGTGTAGATTTCTCCGAGCAGGAACTGAGATAAACCACTGTTTTCTTCAGCTGGAATAAGCAATAAATCACGAGCTTTGCTAAAATTTTTCTTTACGCCCATACCTTTAAAATACATAAATCCTAAGTCGCGCATCGCATCCGAATCATTTTGTTCTGCGGCTTTTTCCAACCAAAAAATACCACGCTCCAGATTTAAAGTGACTCCCTTACCTGTGAGAAAACGAGTGGCTAAACTGTGTTGGGCTGATCCTAAGCCATTTTCAGCGGCTTTGGAGAACCAGTGGGTTGCCAGTGGTTGATTTTGTACACCGCCTTCTCCAGTGTTATAGAGATTAGCTAATTGAAATTGGGCCTGTAGGTATTCATTTTGTGCTGCTTTTTCTAATAACTCCCAGGCTTTAGATGTATCTTTTTTAATATTAAGGCCTGCATAATATTTCATACCTAAATAATACTGGGCAACGGGCAGGTTTTTATCGACTGCAGCTTGCAAATAGGTCAGGGCAATTTGTGTGTCTTTTTTTACCCCTTTGCCTTGATCATAGAGTAGGCCAATGGAATAGAGTGCTGCCGAATTACCCTCATTTGCCAATGGCTTCCAAAGAGTTAATGCTGAAAGGTATTCGCCACGAGCAAAATAGAACGCACCCTTGTCATAAGCACTGGCTGATGCTGAAACATTAGAGGCACAGAGTAAAAAGAAGAATACCTGGCTGATAAACCTTATAAGAAAAGAGGTAATATGATGTCTTTTAGCTAATTTCATCTTACAAAAAATGTTAAATTGTGACACACAACAACCCTTTGTATAAAACCCTGTAAAAATCATAAGAGATTCAGTATAGTGAGTATCCACCCAAAATAAGCTCATTTTTGAGGTGGCTGCTGGCTAGAGTCAAATGATATTTCATACTCTACCCTATCCTGAATGAGATAAAAGCTTTTTATTGGAAAATTTATGACTAATCCCTTACTGGATTTTAGTGGTTTGCCTCGTTTCGGGCAAATTGAAGTAAAACATGTCGTGCCTGCTATTGAAGAGTTGCTGGCTGAAAATCGTCAAAAACTCACTGAATTATTAGCCGCTAACGACACTTCATCCTATACCTGGGATAACTTATTGCATCCTATGCAGGGCATGAATGATCGACTGAGTCGTGCCTGGTCACCTGTGAGTCACTTAAATTCGGTCAAAAATTCAGATGAATTACGTGAGGCCCATAAACAGTGTTTACCTCTATTAAGCGAATACCATACTGAATTAGGACAAAACTGTGCGCTTTATAAGGCGATTAAATCCATTGCTGACAACGAACAATATGAGCTACTGACGCCTGCTCAAAAGAAAGTGATTAGCAATGAGCTTCGTGACTTTCACCTGTCAGGTATTGATTTATCAGAAGATAAAAAAATCCGCTTTAAAGAAATCAGACAGCAGCTATCAAAACTCAAATCCAGCTATGAAAACAATGTTCTGGATGCAACCAATGGCTGGAAAGAAGTCATTACCGATGAACAGTTGTTAGTGGGCCTGCCTGATTCTGCATTGGCCATGGCAAAACAGACTGCTGAGATGGAATCCATAGAGGGTTGGGTCTTCAACCTGCAATTCCCCAGTTATTTTGCCATTATGACCCATGCACAACAGCGTGACTTGCGTGAACGATTTTATACCGCTTATGCCACCAGAGCGTCGGATGAGGGACCGAATGCGGGTCAATGGGACAATACAGAGAACATGGAGCAACTGCTGGATTTGCGTCAAGAGCTTGCCCAACTATTGGGATTTAATAACTACGCTGAGTATTCACTGGCCACCAAAATGGCAGAGACAACTGATGAAGTCATTGAGTTTTTGCAGCAATTATCAGAGAAATCAAAAAAGGTTGCACTCAAAGACATTGCAGAACTGAAAACTTTTGCTCGGGAACAGCTTAATATTGATGACTTACAAGCATGGGATTTAAACTATGCTTCAGAAAAATTACGTCAGCATGAATATGACTTATCTCAGGAATTACTAAAACCGTATTTCCCTGAACAGCAGGTCATTGAAGGCTTGTTTACCATTGTTAAACGTCTCTATAAAATTGATATTAGCGCTGTCTCTGGTGTGGAAACCTGGCATCCTGATGTTCGTTTTTATGAAATCAAAGATGCGAATGGATTGCTCAGAGGACAATTTTACCTGGATCTTTATGCCCGCCCTGATAAGCGTGGCGGTGCCTGGATGGATGAATGCATTGTCCGTTATGCACATCAGGGAATGGTACAGATTCCAGTGGCGTATCTAACCTGTAACCTGACTTCACCGATTGGTGATGAGCCTGCATTGTTTACTCATGATGAAGTGAATACATTGTTTCATGAGTTTGGTCATGGTTTACATCATATGTTGACTCAAGTTGACTATTCTGGCGTGTCTGGTATTAATGGTGTTGCCTGGGATGCCGTTGAGTTACCCAGTCAATTTATGGAAAACTGGTGTTGGGAAAAAGAATCTCTGGTATTGATTGCTAAACATTATCAGACAGGTGAAATTTTGCCAGATGATATTTTTGATAAAATGAACGCTGCCCGAAACTTTCAATCAGGCTTACAGATGCTCCGACAAATTGAATTTGCGCTGTTTGATTTTAATCTGCACATTCATTATCAGCGAAATGGACAACCTCAGGTCCAGAAGATGCTTGATGAAACTCGACAACAAGTATCCGTTATGATGCCACCTGAGTTTAATCGTTTTCAACACGGTTTTTCTCACATTTTTGCAGGTGGTTATTCTGCTGGCTACTATAGTTATAAGTGGGCAGAAGTATTGTCGGCAGATGCATTTTCCCTATTTGAAGAAAAAGGTATTTTTGATGAATGTACAGGTGAGAATTTTTTGCATAACATTCTTGAGATGGGTGGAGTTGAAGAGCCTATGGCATTATTTATGCGATTTAGAGGGCGTAAACCAGAAATTGATGCCTTATTGAGACATACTGGCATCTCTACAGAAGCAACGGTTTAAAGAAGGGATGCCACCACTTCGTATTATTAAAATAAGAATAAGGAATCAGAAGTCATGACAATGGAAAAGCAATTGAATGGGCTAAAATTAAGTATCGTATTGCTGTGCCTGATATTAAGCTCTACTCTATTGACCCCCGCTTTGGCCGTTGAAAATAGTAAAAAAGAACAGCATTATATCAGCCCCCGATTGCAACTTGGCCTGCACACTAAAGCAACTTTAGACAGTCCTATCAAAGTTTTAGTCAGCAGTGGGATGGTGGTTGAGGTGTTAAAGACTGAGAAAGAATTTACCCAGATTAAAACGGAAAAAGGTGCTGAAGGTTGGGTTAAAAGTAAATTTATCACCGAGGAAGAGCCAGCAATGCTGAAAGTAGAAAAAATGAAGCTGGCTTTACAAAAAGCACAACAATTATTGAAAGAGCGCTTAAAGGCTGAGGAAACAGATAATACAATGACTGCTGAAGTCAATGAGACAGAGGAGGTTGCGGCCTCTTCAAACCCATTGAGTGATGAAGAAAAAAATCAATATGAAGAAACTATTACAGATCTAAAAGAAGAAATAAAAGCCTGGGAACAATTGGATCGACAAGATAAGCAAGCTCAAAGAGAATTAGCAGAAAAAAATAACCGTCTGCTTAAAGAAAAATTAGCAATGATTGCTTCTGTTGCAATTGGAGAAAATGTGGATGCCAGCCAGTTTAATTTATCTGTCAGAGGTGAATTACCAGAGATACAAAGCGAACCATCTCAGACATTTATAAAAATGATTAAAAAAAACTACCTGCTTTTAATTATGGTGTCTGGACTGAGCTTTTTATTGGGTTTATTTGTGATGGATGCGATTAATCGTCGACGTCATGGTGGCTACAGAATTTAGAAAAGTGCTTAATATGAGTGCGGTGGGCATAAAAATGCCAGGGTGGGATGAACCCTGGCCTGATTAAATAATCAAAGGAAATGTAATGATTAGGAAA
>JADGEK010000001.1:73004-103814 GCA_016744395.1 Gammaproteobacteria bacterium
CTGTTTGGTACGCCAAAACGAGTTGCTTTGGGTATGGGCGAAGACAATGTCTCCGAATTGCGCGAAATAGGTAAATTACTGGCTTTTCTTAAGGAACCTGAGCCTCCGAAAGGCTTTAAAGCTGCATTACAAACCCTGCCTATTTACCGTAAAGTGTTAGATATGGCACCTAAAGTTGTTAAACGTGCGGACTGCCAAAAAATAGTCTGGGAAGGCGATGACGTTGATTTAAGTCGTCTTCCTGTACAAACCTGCTGGCCTGAAGACGCAGGCCCTCTGATCACCTGGGGATTAGTCGTGACTAAGGGCCCCAATAAAGATCGCCAGAATTTGGGTATTTATCGTCAGCAGGTCATTGCAAAAAATAGAGTCATTATGCGCTGGCTGGCACATAGGGGGGGGGCTCTGGATTATAAAGACTGGCAAGAGCAACACCCGGGAGAACGTTTTCCTGTTTCTGTAGCATTAGGAACGGATCCTGCCACTATTTTGGCAGCGGTGACACCTGTG
This sequence comes from Gammaproteobacteria bacterium, assembly GCA_016744395.1. Lineage (GTDB taxonomy): Bacteria > Pseudomonadota > Gammaproteobacteria > GRL18 > GRL18 > GRL18. The sequence continues at coordinate 73,515 of JADGEK010000001.1, forward strand.
CCAGACTCCTTATCTGAATATGCCTTTGCAGGTCTGTTACGCGGTGCCAAGACAGAATTGGTTAAATCGATGGGTAATGATTTACAAGTACCCTCAAGCAGCGAAATTGTTTTAGAAGGCTATCTGGAACCAGGTGATGAAGCCCCTGAGGGGCCTTTTGGTGATCATACGGGTTATTACAATGAAGTGGATGACTTCCCTGTTTTCACTATAGAACGCATTACTATGCGTAAAGATCCCATTTATCATAGTACTTATACAGGCCGCCCACCAGATGAACCTGCTGTTTTAGGGCTTGCATTGAATGAAGTCTTTGTCCCTATTTTACAAAAACAGTATCCTGAAATTGTTGATTTTTATTTACCGCCTGAGGGCTGTTCTTATCGAATGGCAGTGGTGAGTATTAAAAAGCAATACCCTGGTCATGCCAAAAGGGTCATGTTTGGTGTTTGGTCGTTCTTGCGTCAATTCATGTATACAAAATTTGTTATTATTTGTGATGATGATGTTAATGTCAGAGATTGGAATGATGTGATTTGGGCAATGACGACAAGAATGGATCCCGCCAGAGATACCTTGCTGGTGGAAAATACACCCATTGACTACCTGGATTTTGCCTCTCCTGTTTCTGGACTGGGCTCAAAAATGGGCATGGATGCGACCAATAAATGGCCAGGTGAAACTGATCGAGAATGGGGTCGTGCGATTGTTAAAGATGATGTTATTGTAAAAAAAGTGGATGCGATATGGCAAGAACTGGATCTTGATTAGTTTTTTCTATCGAGATTTCTTACGACTACTTTCATGATTTAAGTATGCTGATAAAATTTATAGTGATTACTATGATCTAATTTTGATTGGTACATAGCAGCGTCAGCATTGTTTATCAGTTCATCAGGCGTGGTGCCATCTTCAGGAAATAAGCTAATGCCCATACTACAAGAAACGTTGAGGTCATGGTGTTCCCAGCGCATGGTTTTGTTCAGTGATTGGTTGAGTTTACGAGCAATTAAGTTGATATCATTAATATCAGAAACGGATTCCATCAATACAATAAATTCGTCACCACCAATTCGGGCAACAGTGTCAACAGAACGAATAGTTTGTTTTAAACGTTTAGCAACAATCGTGAGTACGTTATCACCTGCTGCATGACCTAAAGTATCATTAATCGGCTTGAATTTATTCAGATCCAAATAAAGCAGGGCGAAAGATTTCTTTTCTCTAAGACTCTTGTTAATGGCCTGTTGCATGCGATCAAGTAGTAATAGGCGGTTGGGCAAGCCTGTCAGTGCATCATGATGGGCAGTATGTTGCAGACTTTCATGCTTTTTAAACATTTTCTTCTTTGCCAGCTCGTGCTGAGTGACATCAATAATAATACCCTGATAATGAGTAATATTAGCATGCTCATCCCGAACAATTGATGATGAATCATCAACCCATACTATTGAACCTGACTTTGTAATTAAGCGATAAGGAGCATGTCTGAATGCCATTGTAGTGGTATCAGTGACAACTTCGCGGAGCATCTGATTTAAATCTTCAGGGTGAACCAGATCCGTATAATGAACTTTATTGGTCATAAAGTCATTGGCCGTATAGCCCAGTAAATTGACTACATTATCTGAGACAAATTGCACTGGCCAATGATTAGAATTTTTCCATAAAAATGCGATAGCAGGGCTGGAGTTTATAATTTCATTGGCAAATGTTAAATCTTCATTGTGAATAATGCTTTCCAACTCCATCAGGGTTTTATCAATGCTACTGTGTGTCACTGTTTCAAAAATGGGTTCAGATTTTTGAGTCTTAAGAAATTGATCGTTTGAAATTTGTTGGATAAGGCCAATCAGCTCTGAAGGATTATACGGTTTATTTAAAAAATCAATAGCGCCCATACGAAAAGCGATTCGAGAATTTTCAAATGACGCTTCGCCACTGAGAATAATTGTTTTAATGTCAGGATAGTGGTTATGAATTTTACTCATTACCTGCAAGCCACTTACTTTCGGCATTTTAATGTCAAGTAAAATTAAGTCAAAATGTTGTGTCTTTAGACGCTCTAATACTTGTTGACCATCTTCTACCAAAGTACAGTCTATATTATAGGCTTCCAGTAAATCGCTGATGCTATGACGCATTTGTCGATTATCATCGGCGACCAGAATAGAAAGGGCATTTTCTATTGGCTTGGACTTGCTGGGATATTTTGTACTTTCGTGTTGATACATGGACGACATCAAATAACTTATGACAGTTTGTAATTCCATAATTTATAAAGACTTAAGCATATCCTTTGCCCTGTTAGTTATTTTAACTTAAGTTAATGCCAATAATCCAATAAGTTTATTATATTAAGAATTGATGTTGACTGCAGAATAAAAATTATATGATTAAGATTATATTAAATTCTTATATTTTATGAGGATTTTAAAGCACAGCCTTGAAAAATGCCCTGTTCCAACATTTGATCTTCAATCATTTGTGTGGGGCGCATTTTTTCTTTGGTCCATTGAGGTGCAATGAGTTCATCCCATCGACTGGCAACAGCAGCAAGGCGTTGCACTGCAATATCAGGAGATAGGTATTGTAAAAATAAGATGACTTTATCAATATAAGCTTGCAACTCTATAGGTTGAAAATCACCTTGTTGATACATCTCAGCTAATGGTGTGTTGGTTAAAACATGAAGGTTATGTAATTTAACGTTGGAAATGGGTAAATCATTTAGTATCTTTGCTGTTTGGATGATTTCTTCATCGGTTTCATTGGGCAAGCCAAACATGAGATGAATGCCAATATCAACACCTGTGTGTTCATGCAGCTTGTCAATGGCCTCATAACCTCTTTGTACATCATGGCCGCGTTGTAAAAAAGTCAGGTGATGATCAAAAAAACTCTGTAAACCCAGCTCAACCATGACATAGTGACTTTCATGTGTTTTTTTAAGTACGGGTAATATTCTGGCAGGCAAACAATCCGGTCGTGTTCCTAAAACAATACCTTCTATATTCTCTTCAGATAAAGCTACTTGAAAGAGTTGTTCCAGCTCAGAAACCCTATCAAATGTATTGGTATAAGATTGGAAATAAATAAGAAATTTCTTGGCACGATAGCGTTTGGAAATTTTATCTCGGTTCACTATGATTTGATCGCGAAGGGATTTATCACGCTCTAAGTGATAGGCAGCAGAGCCCCATTCATCACAAAAAATACACAATGGCATTCGGCTATTAGGCTGACGATTGGGACAGGTTTCAGCGATACTGACAGAAACTTTGTAAACTTTCTCTCCGAATCGATTTTTGTAAAATTGACTGATGGGAAAATAACGATGATTGCCCCAATGACTAAAATCAATGGTCATTCACTCTTGCCCCGTGCTTTTTGTTTTGTCGGAGTTGTCCAGCCCATAATAAAATGGCTGATAAGGGATTGAATTAACTCCTCAGAGCTACAGGCTGATTGGGCAAAAAGATTGTTATTAATTGAGAGAGTACAAATACCATGCACGCTGCTCCATAAGACGCGACTGGTCTTAGTGACTTCGGTTGCTGATGCGCCAGGTTGAATCGCTTTAAGTTGAATTTCAATTAATGAAAAAAGAGAGTTCACCTGTTGTAAATACCAGTCGGGTAATTCATCATCATTTAAAATTTGATTGTCAAAAATAAGCTCCCATAAACCTGGGTGGGAATGAGCAAACTCAAGATAAACATTGGCATAGGCCAGGATGTTTTTTTGATGATTGTCGCTTGTTAAATTCAGGGCCAGGCAGTCATCATAGAGAATTTTTAAAGTTCGGGCATTCACATGTAAAAGCAAATCGGGTAAGTTTTTAAAAATTTGATAGAGAGTGCCAACGGTATAACCCATTTTTGCTGCAATTTGTCGGGTGCTGAGCTCGCTGGCTGATTTATCATTCAGCAACTCTTCTGCAGACTTTAAAGCTAGCTCTTTAAGCTCTTCACGCGTGTGATCACTGCGTCGTGCCATTTATTTTATCCAATTAAAGCAATTATTTAACAATGCTCAATAATTACTCTAATTGAATAATTTGTCAATTATTAAGGATAATGATTTTTACAAAAGATTGTGATCGGACTCCGTTAAATGGAGTAAAAATGGATGGGGAACATGGAAGAGTGTGGTGAGGATCGATAGGCGGAGTCATTTTTTATGAGTAATGACTCAACCTTCGATTAGCATAAACCCTAAAAAATCAGTTGAACCTATTATGAGAGCCCAAGGCACTGAGCCCTCTCCTGCGGTTTAACTGTTTTTTTAAGCTAAAGCAGGCTTACTTTTGTAAACCAACTTTTTTTGCTTTGGCTTTCCAGCCAGCAGGAAGATGATGAGAAATTCCTTTGTGGCAATTGATACAGGATGTATCACCTTCATCAAAGCTCTCTTCGTGTCTAGCAACACTTCGAGGCTCTTGTTTCGCTAAGTCCATAGCCATAGGTGAGTGACAAGTTTTACATTCTTTAGAATTATTATCACTCAAGCGTTTCCACTCGCTCATGGCCATATCTAAACGATCTTTCTTAACCACTTTGCTCGTTTTTTTACCATTTTTATGCTTTTGGAAGGCATGACAGTTATTACAACCTGCTTGAACTCCAGAGCGATTGATATAGTGCACGCTGGCCTGAAATTCACTGGCTTGTACCGTATGACAAGATTCGCAGTCTTCTAATTCTTTTAAGTCTTCAGCCAGAATGGAAGAAGAGTATAAAAGGCCTAAGGTTAATAGGCTGATAGAACACCATAAATGGACTTGCTTGCTTATTGCTTTTTTTATTACTTTTTTCATTAGAGAGTTTCTCCAAAAGTCAGATTAATTTGTAAAATCATTATTGACCAAAGGCTTTGTATAGGCCTGAGGGACATGACACTGAGTACAGAAGTAACGCCCTGTGGATATCTGGCGTAACTTATTACCTTCTCGTGTCCGATAATGACTTTTTGGTGGTCTGACGGCATTGGTAATTTTTTGATTCTCTTTACTGTGGCAATCTAAACAGCTGTTTTCATGTAAAGTGATGCGTGTTTTATCAATGTTGTGAGGAATCACGGGCGGTTGATCTTCATAGTTGACCTCGATGCCACCATCCACAGCCATTGAACGTCGATTGGGGATCATTTCTGATAGTTCATCAACACCCACTGTGCCACGTAATGAATAAACTTGTTCAGCCATAACAGAGCTTGTCTGTAGTGTTAGAATCACTAGACTAAATACAAGTGCATATTTAAGTTTAAAAAGAAGTATTTTCATTGGTTTTTCTCCTATGCCTTCACAATTTTAACAATGCATTTTTTATAGTCCGTTTCTTTTGATAAAGGATCGGTGGCATCAATAAGTAACTTATTAATCACACGACGTGCATCAAAGAAAGGTACAAAGACTAAGCCTTTAGGTGGTTTGTTTCGACCACGAACATTAACTCGAGTGGTAATTTCTCCACGAGGGCTGATGAGCTTAACCTTTGAACCATTTCTGAGTCCCCGTTTACGGGCATCATCCGGGTTCATATAAACCAGTGCATCGGGTACTGCTTTATGCAGCTCAGGTACACGGTTAGTCATGGTGCCTGTATGCCAATGTTCCAAAACACGTCCAGTACATAGCCATAGATCATACTCTTCGTTTGGTGATTCATGTGGAGGCTCATAAGGGGCATGAATCAAGTTGGCTTTACCATCTGGCTTACCATAAAAATACACATCACCTTTTTTCACTTTTGGATTGAGTTTTTTGACGAATGGATCGTAACCCTCTCTATAACGCCATAAGGTTTCTTTGCCGTTAACTACAGGCCAGCGTAATCCTCGAACTTTGTGGTAGGTATCAAAGGGGGCTTGATCATGACCGGGTTTTGGACCTTCAGTTTGGAAACGGCGATATTCTTCAAATAAACCTTTTTGTGCATAAAATCCGAAATGTTTTGATTCATCGTTCTGATAAACATTTTCATCCTGATCTTTAACCGTACCATCTTTATATTTAAATTTATTAACCTGACCATTTTTGAAAAGCACCTGATACAGTGTTTTTCCTTTATACTCAGGATTGGCCTTAAGCACATCAGCTCCCCATGCTTCTTCGACGGTGAAGCGTTTGGAAAATTCCATGATTTGCCATAAATCAGATTGTGAATCACCTGGTGCTGAGACTTGTTGACGCCAAAACTGAGTCCGTCTTTCTGCATTACCAAATGCACCTTCTTTTTCTGCCCACATTGCTGTTGGTAAAATAAGGTCGGCAGACACGGCTGAAAGCGTTGGATAAGGATCGGAAACCGTAATAAAGTTTTTAGGGTTTCTCCATCCAGGGAGCATTTCATCATTAACGTTTGGACCTGCCTGCATATTGTTATTACATTGCTGCCAATAGCAGTTCATTTTTTCGTCTTTTAACATTCTCTGCATGAGAACAGCATGATAGCCTGGTTTTGGATTAATCGTACCTTCGGGCAATTTCCAGATTTTTTCTGCAACGGCACGATGTTTTGGTTTTTTAACCACTAAATCTGCAGGTAGTCTGTGCGCAAAGGTTCCGACTTCACGAGCAGTACCACAGGCTGATGGCTGGCCAGTGAGTGAAAATGGGCTGTTGCCAGGTTCTGCAATTTTACCCATTAATAAATGAATGTTATAAACCAGACCATTCATCCAGACTCCGCGGGTGTGCTGGTTCATTCCCATGGTCCATAAAGACATGATTTTCTTATCAGGATCAGCATAGAGTTTTGCTAAACGTAAGAGCTTGTCTGCAGGGACTTTTGAATGCTTAGATGTATACTCAAGAGTATACATAGAGACTGCTTTTGCATAATCATCAAAATTCATGTTTGATAATTTGCCTTTGCCAGAATTTTTAGCCTTAACTTCTAAAGGATGTTCAGGTCTTAAGCCATAACCAATATCTGTCATTGTTTTTTTGATATTGACATGGTCTTTTAAGAACTTCTTGTCATAGGCCTTGTTTTCAATAATGTAATTAGCAATGTAGTTAGCAATCATTAAATCGGTTTGAGGTTCAAAGATCATGCCATTATCAGCTAACTCAAAACTGCGATGGGTATAGGTTGATAAGACATGTACTTCAGAGCCATCACGGGTTAATCGAGTATCAACCAGGCGTGACCATAAAATGGGATGCATTTCTGCCATATTGGATCCCCATAGAACGAATGCATCAGCATGTTCTAAGTCGTCATAGCTACCCATAGGCTCATCAATGCCAAAAGCACGCATAAAAGCACCAACGGCTGAAGCCATACAGTGACGCGCATTGGGATCAAGATTGTTTGAGCGTAAACCTGCTTTCATAAATTTTGAAGCGGCATAACCATCCCATATAGTCCATTGACCAGAACCAAACATACCGACACCTGAAGGGCCTTTTTCTTTTAACGCAGCCTTCCATTTTTGGGCCATGATATCAAAAGCTTCATCCCAGGAGACTTGCTCAAATTCACCATTTTTATCGTATTTACCATCAGTTTTACGCAGTAAAGGTGTTGTTAAACGATCTTCACCGTACATAATTTTTGATAAGAAATAACCCTTAATGCAGTTCAGACCTTTATTAACATCGGAATCAGGATCACCCTGAGTGGCGACAATTCGATCACCTCGTGTGCCTGCCAGAACACTACAACCTGTACCACAAAAGCGACAGGGGATTTTGTCCCAGCGAATCTCTTCATCGTCGTCATCATTTTTTTTAGCATTAGCAAGCTGTGTTGCTGATAAGCTTAAACCAGCGGAAGCTGCTGCCGCTGCTACTGCTTGTGATTTAATAAAATTACGTCTTGATAATTTCATTGAATGGTTTCTCCTGTGGTGTTCTCAAGGTCTTCCTGGTATTCATAAACCAAAGAAGTGCTCATGACACCATCGATGTGTGTCATTTCTGTCATGGTCTTACTGCAATATTCTCGACTTGGATGGTCAATGCTAATTACCATTTTCCCGTATTCATTTTGTGCATGAATCTCAACCCCCTTGATGGCGTTAAGTGTTTCATTAACAGTGTCTAAATACTCAGGTTTGGCTTGCACAACTAAACTACATATAGTCATTTGTATTCCTGCTGAAGTGAGTAGTATGTCCTGGATCGGGAAGAATAGAGCTTTATATCTTTTTTATAATAAATGATAAGCATCGATCATTTCTAAAATGAGAAATGGATGAGTCCCAATAAAACCTACAGATATACTTTGTTTATTATTTGTTAAATGCTCTTTAAATAAAAAGCTTAATATTATTATTTTTATTGATCCATATAAGAGTCGCCAAAGCGTCTCATCCATTTGCCATGCAATTTATTGGAATCAAAAAATACGGAGCCTTAGGGTAAGGAACTGTATTTTTGTTTTACTTATTATCTATTGATCTCATCCAGAGTCAATGAAAAAAGAATCTTTAATTGACATCTCAATTAAATTAAAGCAAAAAAAAACCAAACCTTATGTAAATAAGGTTTGGTTTTTTTATTTCGAACTTAAACCATCTGTTCTGATTTAGACATTATCCACCAAAGATATCGCTGGTAATGTTGTTAAACCATGAATGAGCATAACGTGCTTCACGTTTTCTCATTGCTTCAGATGAATCCATTGGTGTTAAACCGCCTGAACCTTTCACTTTTTGGATTTTCTTACCATCAAAGTTATAAACCATAGCAACAGAAATTCCGTCATCTGGAGTAATAAGGCTGTAACAAGTGTTAACCAATGTTGGAATACCTGCGGGCTTACCATGTAAGCTTGCAACGACTGCAGCAGCACATACTTTCGCTTCAGAGTTTGCTGAGTAACCAGACTTAGGCAATGGTGAAGCAACACTGGAATCACCAATGACATAAACATCTTTATGTTTAGTTGATTCGAAAGTTTGTTGATTGACAGGACACCAGCCCTTATCATTTACAAGGCCTGCATTAAATGCAATCTTACCTGCTTTTTGAGCAGGAATGACATTAATGACATCGGCTTTATATTCATCAACACTACCAATGACTGTATTTGTTTTGGCATTGACGCCTTCAATAATACCGCCTTCAGCACCTTTAACCCACTCGATCAAGCTGTTATCAGTACCGTAACCATAGTGCTTCTTCCAACCTTGTGTGAACAGGCCTTGCTTAGAGAACTTGTCTTTAGCATCCAGGATTAAGATCTTGGACTTAGGTTTGTTGTTCTTTAAGTAATGAGCAATTTGACAGGCACGCTCATAAGGTCCAGGAGGACAACGGAATGGGTTTGGTGGTGGTGCAATAATGACTGTACCGCCATCTTTCATTGCTTGTAATTGCTTGTGTAGTAATGCAGTTTGTGGACCTGCTTTCCAGGCATGAGGGATTTTATTGGCAGCTACTTTTGCATCATAGCCTTCAATCATTTCCCATTTGAAATCAACACCAGGAGAAACGATACAACGATCATAAGCGATGTTACCATTTTTCTTAGTGACAACATGCTTTTTCTTTGCATCAATATTACTTGCATAGTCCTGGACAACTTTAACGCCCATAGACTCTAAATTCTTGTAGCCAAATTTAATTGAATCAAGAGGACGCTCACCACTGATAACTTCATTACTCATGAAACAAGTGTAATAGTTTGCATTGGGTTCAATGATAGTCACTTGAACCGCAGGGTCAGCTAACTTGATGTAACGGGCAGCAGTTGCACCACCGACACCACCACCGATAATAACAACATGCCCAGCGCTTTTACCAGCAAGAAGGATGTTACTAAAGCCCATAGTGCTAACAGCTGCCGCACCACCTGTAATTTGTATAAAATTTCTACGTGAAATTCCTGACATTTGTATATCCCCCTTTATTTCTGGCTGCCGTAGTAGTTCATTAATGCACTCATGCCCGCAGCACCTTTAGCTTTTTCAAGTTTCTGGACTTTCTTTTTCATTTTCTTAGGCATATCGCGTTTGCCGCTTGTGAAATCGTCCATTGTGAATTGCATGTATTCGATCCATTGACCCGCTAAAATACCAGCATCATCTTCTGCAGATTTACCGCCATCTTCATGACATTTTTCACAATATTTCTTGTGAAGTTTTGCGCCTGCTTTTGCTTGTGTTGCATCAAATTTTTGATTCGCTGGAACCATTTTTTGCTTAGCAAAAACAGCCGACATCAGTTTGATTTCTTCTTCAGTGTAACCTTTAGCAATACGGCTCATGATGGTTGAATAACGACCTTCAGGGTCCTTATAGTTTGCCATTGCTTCAATGAAATATTCTGATGACATGCCAGCAAGTGAAGGTATTGCTGGTCCGGTGCTGTTTCCATTTACACCATGGCAACCAGCACAAGTGTTCGCCAGGTCTACTGCGCTTGCGGTGCCAGCCCAGCTATTTCCTGAAACTGCTAACCCCCCGAGTACTATTAAGCCCAGTACTTTTTTATTTAGTTTCATAGGTCCTCCTTAGGTGACCGTTTTTATAAAATTGATCTAAAGATCATCGGTATTGCTCATTAAAATTTCTTTTTAAAAGTGTAAAAAGAAAAACTTAGTAAACCAGAAAAATGTTAAGATTGTTTGCCTAGCATTGCTATTTCTAGCGTTTTCTTGGTCTACTGTCAAATTGATACACTTTCTTGGCATAATCCAGCCCAGAAAGTCCATCATTATCTTTTATCTTTGGATCGGCACCATATCGATAAAGCAAGGTTGCCGCTTCAAAATTTCGTTGAATATACGCTTCAATGACTGCTGTACTGCCATTAAGATCCTGATGATTTGGATTTGCCCCTTTTTCCAACAATAATTGCATAGTCTTGATTTGATTGGCTTCACTTGCCCAGAATAATGCGGTGGAGCCATCGGCACTTTGTGCTTCTAGACTGCAACCACGTTTGAGTAATTCTTCAATAATTTTAAGTTGTCCATGAGAAGCCGCAACCATGAGAGCACTGCCATCATCTTTATTACGAATTTCTGTATTAGCGCCAGCCTTAAGTAGAATATCAATAATTTCTAAATGACCTTTTTGTGCGGCAGCCATCAACGCAGTATTACCATTTTTATCCTGAGTGTCAATGTTTGCGCCTGCTGCAATCAGTGCCTTTAATACTTGAGGATGATTATAAATGCTGGCCATCATTAAAGCATCCCAGCCTGCACGTGTTTTATTTTGAGTATTTGCGCCTTTTTCTAATAACAATTGTGTGAGTTCAACATAGCCGTCTTCGGCTGCAAATGTGAGTGCGGTACAACCTGGTGTGGTGATGGCATTGACATCAGCACCGCTGGCTATTAGTAATTTAGCGACATCCTCACTGCCTTCTTCTACAGCAAACATGAGTGCTGATTTACCATAACGGCCATGTGAATTGACACTGATGCTTTGATCAAGAAGTGACTTAACGGCTTCAAGATCGCCGATCATAGAAGCTTGCATGAGCTCTTTTTCTTGAGGGCTGGGATCAATGAGCTTGGATTTGGCAGCAAAAGCGCTACTAGAAATGAAGCAGCCCCCAATTGATAGAATTAAAGAGGTCGCAATTGCTTTCAGTTTAATGGAATTCTTAAGAGAGTGATTAAGCATCATTACTGCCTTCTTCCTCTTCATCAGGTTCATCAGGCTCTTCATGAGCAATGCCCTTATGACAATCAATGCAAGTCTGACCTTTTAGCTGTGCTCTAGGGTGTTTTTTACGGGCCATTCGATCCTGTTCACTCAGCGCCATATTATCAAAACTATGACAGCTGCGACATTCTCTGGAATCACTGGCCTTCATTTTTTCCCAGACACGTGATGCCATAGACCAGCGGTGAGCTTCATATTTTTCTTTAGTATCAATGGTCCCTAGAATTTCATGCATGACATCTTTATAAGCAAGAATTTTTGCTTTCATTTTTGGGAAGAATGCTTTGGGTACATGGCAATCAGAGCAGGTAGCCTGTACGCCAGATGCATTTTTATAGTGAACGGTTTCTTTGTATTCTTCGAGATTGACTTTCATACTATGGCAGGAAGTACAAAATTCCATTTCATTGGTATAAGCGAGAATGGAATTAAAACCTGCAAATGCGATAACACCAGAAAAAAAGATGATAAGAATAATGACGATGTTCTTCCTGTTGAGCAGGAGTTTACGATTTGTTGATGAGTTTTCATCAGTCATTATTGTTTCCTATTGGTTCGTCAATTAAGAACTCAATGATAAGTGCTTAATTTCAAAGATTTGAAAGTACCAGAAGAAAACAATTTGTATTGTTATTCATGAATCTGCAGGGGGGACGCGGTCATCAATCAAACAAACACAAATTGTCTCAATCCAGAATGATTTATAAAGCATATGTTATGCCAACTACAAAATAGAATGGATTGTATGAAATAGCAAGTTTAGACTGAAAAAAGTGTTATTTTGTCATATAAATGGGGTTTTTTTTTAAATTTGTCATAAATCATGTCATAAGTCGTGTCATGACAATGGCTGATGTCATGACATTTTGTCCGCTGCATTAGCATTGATTAATGAGTTTCAATGTAATTATAAGAAAATAGTATTAGCTCAATATTTTTTTGAAAAATACGGGCTATAATTTATGCATTACAGGAACAATTAATCAAAAAAACATGCAGTAGTTAGATTAAGACGACAGAAATGACGACAGATAAAAATATAAATAATGCAGCAGATAAAAAGCCACAGAAAAAAACAAAATCAGGGCCTCGTGGTGAGTTTAAGGTTGTCTTTAAGGGTAAATTGCTTCCAGGCTTTGATATGGAGCTGGTTATTGGCAATATTGTTCAGTTGACCAAGTTGCCACCTGAGAAAATTAAGAAAAAATTCTTTTCTGGAAAAGTGGTCATTATTCGCAGAGCACATGATGAACCCCATGCTCAAAAGCTGCAACAATTATTTACCAATGCCGGACTTGAAGTCTTTATCCTAAGAGACGTGACAAAAAAAATCAGTCAAGATGCTAAGCTACTTTCATCAAAGCAAAAACAAAAACAGTCAGCCAAAAAACTGAAGCGATCGGCCAAAAAATATAACCGCGCCATTTTAGCGACGGTATTATGGGGCGTATTCCTTGTGATGGGAGTTAAGCTTTGGAATACCTATAATGTCAGTGTCGATGTACCTGATGCAGTTGTGGATATTGAGTACTCTTTTGCGAATAAACCTCTGTTGTTAATGGCTCATATTAACCTGGAGCGTTTGTTATCAAGGCAAGATTATTTTATGGATCGCACTGAGGCTTTATCAGGAGAAAAGCCCAGTGTTTATAAGCAATTGGAGCAAGCTGGTTTTGATTTTAAAAAATCAATTAAGCAAATAGTGTCGGTCACTTATATTGAAAATCAAAGAATGATTTCTCAGACGGTGTTATTAGGTCAGTTTTCTGTGGATGCTGTCAAACGTTTTTTGGTCAAAAATTATAATGGCAAAGTCATTTCAAGTAGTGGTATTACTAGAATGACAATCTCCGAACTTGATGAAAGTACCTGTCAACAGACCAATCTTATGGAATTGTCTGTTGAGCCTGAGCGCATTTTGATTTCCAGTGATGGCTATTGGGATGATTTACATCAGTTATTGAAACAACCAGCTGGCACCATGACTGATCTCAGTGACTGGAAGGCATACCGTAGCGATAAGTTGATCAGTTTGGCATTTTTTGATCCCCAAAGGCTTAATTCAAACAACGTTAAGTCTGGGTCTGCATCCAGTTTGCCTATAATGCTCACTCAGGATCTCATTAAGAAAAATCAGCCAGCTGATAGCCTCTATGCGAGTCTTGGCTTGCAGCTCATACCACCTGCGGGTTTGTTGGATGTGACCATTAATAGTCAAAATAAAGCATGGTTGAATTCGACTCAAAGTGAATTGCTCAAGCAGATAGAGGAGATGAAAAGTAAAAGTATTGGCTTGAATAGTTTACAACGTTTATTAGACAAGCTGACCCTTGAAAAGGTTCTGCCAACAGAGAATTCTGAAGGGCAGACAGGACAATTGTCAATGACGCTTGAGTTGGACCGAGAGTTTAAAAAATCCATTGAGCTATCCCTTCGTGAACTGAGTGAAAAATTTTTTAGTGTTGGCCTGGGTGGTGGCGTTTCTGGTTCTAATCAGAAACAGGTGGGAGAAAAAATCGATACTGCCCCTCTTAAATATTGGCCACAATATAATCAGTCTAAATTTAAGCCCTTTAATGAAGATTATGATCAATTTTTTAAACCTGCCTGGATAGAGGGTCCATTTGCTATTTCTCTTGATGAGCTGTTGCTGGAATCTCATGAAGAAGGAGATCAGGTGGTTCTGCAATTGCGAGGAAAAGCGCAAAATATTGACAATATAGGAAATAAGCAAGCCAAAATCAGAATCACTGAAGTCAATGATGAACAAGGACAGAATGTATTAGCGGCTGTAAAATGTGGTCAACCCACTTCGGATGATGCTTATTTTAGCAGTTTAGGTGGTTTAAGAACGGCCTATGTCAATAATAAAGAAGTGACTTATAATGAATTGGAAGTCCGTCAAAAAGTCAAATTGCAGCAGGGGATAAAGTTTAAACATGTAAAAAATATGCAAGGAGTCATTGAACTTAATTTAGCGACGCAGACTCAAAGTAAAGAAGTGGCCAAGACGGAACAAAATTTAGTGATTGCGGAATATGGTACTCGTCTTTTATTTAAACCCTCTTCCATAGACAGTCTTTCTTATACACTTTCGGGAAATGAAAATAAAATATTAGCGGTCCGTGCTTTAAATGGCAACAAAGACTATTTGAGCCGTATGAGTCGCTCATCTATGGGGAACCTGTTTGGTGGAGGTCTATCCATCGCTGAAAAATATTATGGCCAAATTGCCTTTATTGAAGTCGTTTATGCCACCCGTTTTGAAGCAGTGACTTATCCGTTCACTATTTCAAAATTTCCTCCCTATCCTTCACAAGACCATTGGAAGTATGAACTGGAATTTGCCAAACTGTCATCCATTAAAAGCTGGAATGAAAAGAATCAGGATGTGGAGCCTTTGAGTCTGGTTCAGGAAAACAACTGGAATGGTGATATGCAAGCCTCCTGGCATGAGGGACCATTTAACCTTGCCTTGTATGCCCTGAAAACCAACAAGCATTTTGCGACTTCAGGCTTGCTCATGATAAAAACACCCTTGATTGATGAGTTAACAAATAACTTATCGGCTTTGGAAATTTATATCAAATCCCCTCAAGCTGATGAAAATGGTGCTATGGGGCGCTCCTATTTTTTTCCTCTTAAGGCGAAAGGCTATTATATGAATGGTGAGTTTGTAGCCGATAGAGACAAGCCTTATATGGATGGCCAGCTCAGATTTGGTCTACCGTATAAAAATGAAGAAAAACCGTTGACAGAAATTAATGGTGATGTGGTGGTTCATTTAGCGGTATCAAAGCACAATACATCCTTTACAGATATGAGTATTGGTGCAGTATGGGAAGATGAAGGGCTTAAAATGAAACTTGTTCGTCTTGGCAATGAAGTGATGGAATTTGAAGTCTCTGGAAAGCGGGATCAACTGCTGCAAATTACACTCATTGATTCAAACCAGCAGAGAATTTCAACTACAGACATTCAGCAGAGCTCACAAAGCTGGGCTAAAAGTGGTAACATTATTGTGAATTATCACGGTATTCCTGTCAAAGCACTGCTAACAGTTTCAGAAGGACAGCAAACTCGACGTTATCCTTTTAGCCTAAAGTTAAAATAGAAATTCATGAATGACTTAATGCCTTATTATATAGTGACGGGTGTTTTTCTAGCCTATTTTGCTTTGCACTCATTGGTCGCGTCAATTATGATGAAACAATGGGTGGCAAAGCATTGGCCAGCGGTGATGCCTTATTATCGTCTGGTCTTTAATGCTTTGGCAATTGTCTTGACTCTACCATTATTATTGTTGATGTATTGGTATCCAGGTGAGCCTTTGTGGCAATGGCAGGGCGTGGGGTTTTATATGACGAGTGCTTTAGCCTTATTCGCAGTTATTGGTTTTTTTTACTCACTGAAATTTTATGACCTGTCCGAATTTTGGGGAACACGGCAACTCAAAGAACATAATACCAGTGTTCATGATCAGGAAAATTTCCACATCTCTCCTATGCACCGATATGTACGGCATCCGTGGTATTTTTTAGCCTTAGTGATCATCTGGACACGTGATGTTTCAACGGTGCAACTGCTTGTTTATCTTTTAGTTACCGCTTACTTTGTTATAGGCTCGCGAATGGAAGAGCAAAAACTCATTGCTTATCATGGTGAAGTCTATCGAAGGTATCAGAAAAAAGTGCCTGGCGTCTTTCCCCTGCCCTGGAAATTTTTAAGTGCAGTACAAGCTGAAAGTTTACTAAAAGAATCTGAAAGGAAACGTGATTAACAATTTTTTTTGATTTATGTCAATTTTAACGAATGGATTTCAAAGGGCAAACCTGATGTCCGCTTTGTTCCGCATAAACGCTTTTTACCTCAGTGTTATTCCGCAATGCTTCAACTACCTCAGTATATTTATCTGAAGAAACGGAGCGATCAAACTTGATGATGACAGAGCCATCCTTATGAACATTATAAGAGGCGTGGCTGTCTAACTCTTTTTCAAATAATAATGAAGCCACTTGTGTATCAGCTGCATTTTGCAGTGCAATTTCTTCGGGGCTCAGTTCATTGGATTGGCAGGCGCTTAATAGAAAAACTGGGAATGACATAAGCAAAAAAAGTAAAACAGTCAGCTTGTTTGAGGTGCTTGTCATGGAGATTGCTCATTACTTGAAAAATCGTTAAAATTTAATCTTAGAAAAATTATAGAGGATGTATAGGCTATATAGGCTATATGATAGTCCCAACAGGCAATATGAATCACACTTTGTCTTTATACACTAAAATCAGGTAATTAATTAATGACAAAAGCAACACAATGGCATGTGCTGAACAATGCAGAAACCGTTGCCCATTCAGCAGTGCACCGTATTTTAATGAAGGCACAAGAAGCCATTTCTCACAGAGGTGTGTTTAAACTGGTTCTTGCAGGAGGGAGCACTCCAAAAAGAATTTATGAAATTCTAGCTGAGCAAGATCAGGAATGGTCAAAATGGCACTTGTTCATCGGTGATGAACGATGCCTGGAAATTGATGATGCCGAACGTAACAGCTTGATGATTCAACAAACCTGGTTAGATAAAATTGATCTCAGCTCTGATTCTATGCATGATTTTATGGACACCCATTTTCACCCCATAAAAGCAGAACTAGGCCCTGAACAAGGTGCTGAAAATTATGCAAAAGTCATTCAAGACTTTCTGCCATTTGATTTGACTTTGTTGGGTATCGGTGAAGATGGTCATACTGCCAGCCTATTCCCTGGTCATCAACACAATAACAGTGAATTGACCCATGCCGTTTATAACTCCCCCAAGCCACCTTTGGAACGTGTGACCTTAAGCCAATATGCCATTGCCCATAGTGAGCAAGTCATGATTTTAGTGACAGGCAGTGGAAAAAAAACAGCCGTCAAACAATGGCAACAAGGTGAGACTCTCCCCATTGCACAAGTACAGGCGATGAATGGTGTTCATGTATTGATTGATCAGGCTGCGATACCAGAATAAATGAACTCCAGAATGAATCATTGTCGTTGATCGTCAGAAAAAAGCGAAAGAGCTACTATAAACGATTGACGAGCACGACAGTTTTATGAATATTGCACATTAATACTCTCCACCCTATAATGTTCTCATTTCCAACAACTATGACTTAAAATTACAAATATGGATATTTCCCAAATAATCGATCCCTTGAATAAAGCGCAGCGTCAGGCGGTTTGTTCAGAAGCTCAAAACACACTGGTTTTAGCAGGTGCAGGCAGTGGTAAGACTCGAGTTCTGGTGCATCGAATCGCCTGGTTGGTACAGATTGAAAATGTCTCACCCTATAGCATTATGGCGGTCACTTTTACTAATAAAGCCGCAGGTGAAATGCGCTTTCGTATTGAAAATCTGCTTAAAACACCGACTCGAAATATGTGGGTCGGCACTTTTCACGGGCTGGCGCATCGTTTACTGCGTACTCATTGGAAAGACGCAAAGTTAGTTGAAAATTTTCAGATCATTGATAGTGATGACCAGTTACGTCTGGTCAAGCGTATCATGAAAGAAATGGGCATTGATGATAAAAAACATCCGCCACGAGAAGTACAATGGTTCATTAATGAATGCAAAGACAATGGTCTTCGAGTCGCCCAACTCAATCCAAGAGAATTCCATAACCGCGAATTTATGCTGGATGTCTATTTCCAATATGAAGAACTGTGCCAGAGAACAGGTATGGTGGACTTTGCAGAATTGCTCCTGAGAGCTCATGAACTCTGGCTCCATCAACCCCATGTGCTGAAGCACTATCAGCAACGATTCAGTCATATTCTGGTGGATGAGTTTCAGGATACGAATACCATTCAATATGCCTGGTTAAAAGTACTCAGCGGTAATAATCTGCCTGCCACCCATATGAATACCTTTGTGGTGGGTGATGATGATCAGTCTATTTATGGTTGGCGGGGTGCAAAAATTGAACACATTCGTGAATTTACCCATGACTTTAAAGCAGGGACTTCTGAAACCGTTCGCTTAGAACAAAATTATCGCTCCACAGGTAATATCCTGGAAGCTGCCAATTCGGTGATTGCCAATAATAGTGAGCGCCTGGGCAAAGAGCTATGGACAGATGATAGCGAAGGTGAGCTATTACAAGTCTATAAAGCCTTTAATGAAATCGATGAAGCGGCCTATGTCTGCGGGCAAATTGAAAAGTGGATTGAAAATGGTGGCAAGCGTAGTGATGTCGCTATTTTGTACCGTTCGAATGCCCAGTCACAGCCTCATGAATATGAATTGGTGAAACGAGGTGTACCCTACCGTGTTTATGGCGGCTTACGTTTTTATGATCGTGCAGAAATCAAAGATGCTCTGGCCTATATGAGATTGATTGCCAATCGACAGGATGATGCAGCATTGGAGCGCATTATTAATACCCCCACTCGTGGTATTGGTCAGCGCACATTGGATATCATTCGCCAGGCGGCCAAAGAAAAACAGCAGAATCTATGGCAAACTGCGGTAGAGCTGATCGCAGACAAGGGGCTGTCTGCTCGTGCGGCAACTTCAGTACAAAAATTTATTGATTTAATTGAAGAGCTGCAAATTGATGATGAACTCAGTCTGGCGGAGCAAGTCACTCACATCGTTGAAGCCTCTTTCCTCAAAGAATTTCATGGCAAAGAAAATAGCGATCGCGCTCAGGCAAAAGTAGAAAATTTGGATGAATTAGTCAATGCTGCAAAACGTTTTGATGATGAAGGTGATCCACTGCTGGATGCCATGATAGAAGCGAAAGATGAAGCTTCAGCCAATGCAGGTTCAGAGTCACTACAGCCACTGAATCCAATGGCTGAATTTTTGGCACATGCTGCACTTGAAGCGGGAGAAGGTCAGGCTGACGAGTGGGAAGACTGCATACAATTGATGTCCTTACACAGTGCTAAGGGACTCGAATTTGAGCTGGTTTTTCTCAGCGGTCTGGAACAGGGATTATTTCCACATAAAAATGCCCTACAAGATTATGTGGGTGGCAGACTTGAAGAAGAGCGGCGCCTTTGTTACGTTGGTATTACAAGAGCCAGACAGCAACTGCATATGACTCATGCTGAAAGCCGAACAATTTACGGTCGAAGTGAACTGAGTTATCCTTCGCAATTTTTATCGGAGATACCAGCCTCCCTGGTCTCACAAGTCAGAGCTGTGCAAAACTCTATCTCTGGAAAGCATGTGACTCGCAATACCTCATCCAGCTCGTCATTTGCCAGTGATGACGATGGTGAGGTTTATATTGGCCAGGGTGTCAGTCATAAAAAATTTGGCGAAGGCATTGTAGTTGATCTTGAAGGTACTGGTGCACGAGCAAGAGTTCAAGTGAGTTTTGATAACTATGGCACCCGTTGGTTAATGTTAAATATTGCCAACTTAGCCACTTAGCCACTTAAAACTTAATCACTTAAACTTAGCGACTTAAAACATAGAGACCTTGCATACAAAGTTTCTATAAATCTGCAAAGGAAAGTAAATGAAAAGACGTGATTTTATGAAAGGAGTCGGTGCAGGCTCTGTGATAAGCGCTGGAATGGTGGGTGGAATCAACACTGCTTCTGCAGCCAAAACCATCAAATGGAAAATGGTAACATCCTGGCCTAAGAATTTTCCAGGCCTGGGGACAGGTGCTAATTTTCTGGCTAAGACCATTAATGAAATGAGTGGCGGTCGCTTAAAAGTCAAAGTCTATGGCGCCAATGAAATTGTGCCAGCACTTGAAGTTTTTGATGCAGTGTCCCGAGGAACGGCCGAAATGGGACATAGTGGTGCCTATTATTGGAAAGGCAAACACCCTGCGACACAATTTTTCACCTCAGTCCCGTTTGGCTTAACGGCACAGGAAATGAACGGCTGGCTCTATCATGGAGGAGGCATGAAACTCTGGGAAGAGTTGTATGATAAGTTTAATCTGATCCCAAATGCAGCAGGCAATACGGGTGTGCAAATGGGCGGTTGGTTTAATAAAGAAATTAACAATGTTGATGATCTCAAAGGTCTGAAAATGCGCATTCCTGGCCTGGGAGGAGAAGTACTTAAGCAAGCAGGTGGGACGCCTGTCACTTTGCCAGGTGGTGAAATTTACACCTCAATGCAGTCGGGTGCTATTGATGCGACAGAATGGGTTGGTCCTTATAATGATATGGCCTTTGGTTTATATAAAGTGGCTAAATTTTATTATCATCCAGGTTGGCATGAGCCTGGTTCCACTATGGAAGCGATGATCAATAAAGATGCCTTCAATAAATTGCCTGAAGACTTACAGGTTATTGTTCGTGTGGCATGTCGTGTTGCAAACCAGGATATGTTGGCGGATTATACCGCTAAAAATAATCAGGCTTTGCAAACACTGATCAACAAACATAAAGTTGAAATGCGCCAATATCCTGATGATGTGATTAAGAAGTTGCATGCCTTATCAAATGATGTGGTGGCAACAGTGGGTGAGCACGATGCAATATCTAAGAAGATCTACGCTTCATTTATTGACTTCAAAAAGAATGTAACACAGTGGAGTCGTGTCAGTGAACAAGGCTATATGAAAGCACGGGCGTTAAGCTAAATTTTACTATTGTAGAAGGGGTGTTGCATGCAATGTCCCTGTTTTTTTAAAATGTAAATATGATAGATGTCACTTCTTCTGTTCCAACATTTCTTGCTGTAAATCATTCAACTTAAGTAAGACGAGATCTCGGGCTTTAATGAGCTCAGGAATAAGTTCTAAGGCCTCAGGCTGTTTTTTGTCAGTACAAAATTGTATTATTTTTTGACCCAATTGATGAGCATCACGGTGGGGTTGTTCCAATTCTTTGAAGCAGTTTAAATGACCATATTTTTTGATGCCCGCATTGTAATACCAGTTTCCCAAGCGACAGTCATGGTGTGACAATAGCTTAAATAGATAGGAGTGGTTAATATTATATTCATAGACTGATTTTATCAAATTATTGATGATAGTGAGGTGATCACTATGAGCAATTAATAATGGGAAATCTGAAATATCCCAGGGGGTTTCAGACCATAATAGCCAGTTAGGATCGGGGGTCCAGGTTTTTGCCCAATTCAGCACTTCATCCGTGTTTAAGGGTTTTGAAATACCATAGCCTTGAGCCATGTCACAGCCTAGACGTAACAACATGACACCATGTTCACGAGTTTCAACACCTTCAGCAATCACCTGACGCTTAAAAATGCCTGCAAGGCTGATAATACCTTCTACAATAGCGCGATCTGCTTCATCAGTGAGCATATCAAGAACAAATGACTTATCGATTTTTAATTGGTTCGCAGGCAGTTGCTTGAGATAGGAAAGTGAAGCGTAACCCGAACCAAAATCATCCAGGGCAATACTAATGTCGCGTTCATGACAGGATTTTATGATTTCACTGACCATGCTCGTATCTTGAAGTGCTGCAGATTCCAGCACTTCAAGTTCAATACGATTGGCAGGGATATCAGGATAATTGGACAATAATTTATCCAGCTTCTTAATAAAATCAGATTTTTGAAATTGTTTGGGCGCAATATTAATGGCTAAGCGAAAATCAAAACCTGATGTTATCCACTGGCGTAATTGATCCAGTGCTTTGGTAAAAACCCAGTCACCAATACGAACAATGAGATCACTGTCTTCACAGAGCGGAATAAAACTGCTGGGCATGAGAATGCCTTGATCAGGATGATTCCAGCGGATGAGTGCTTCAAAGCCGTAAACGTTGCCTGTCCTCATATTAACTTTAGGCTGATAGACCAGAAAAAACTCATCATTTTCTAACGCATGTTCAAGGCGTTGGCGTTGAATTTCTTTTTGTGTAGTGACCTGGTTTGATTCAACATCGAAGAAATGATACTGATTGCGTCCTTTTTGTTTGGCGGTATACATAGCCTGATCTGCATGACGCAATAACGTATCGGCATCCGAATTATCATCAGGAAATATACTCACGCCAATACTGGCACTGAGCACTACATTGGCACTGCCCACTGGAATAGGCTGTGAGATAGTATTCATGACGCGCTCAAGTGCTTTTATGATTTCATCATAGTGGCTGAATGAGAGTAAAGTAATAACAAATTCATCACCACCTAAGCGGGCCACCATATCGTTATTACGAATCACTGTCAGTAGTCGCTGAGCAATAATTTTCAATACTTTATCGCCTTGAGCATGACCATACACATCATTAACGGGTTTAAAATCATCCAGATCAATAAAAAATAGAGTCAGAAGCGTGTCATCATCTATCACTTCTTCCAGTGAGGTTTCAAGTTTGTCCTTGAGTAATATACGGTTGGGCAGTTTCGTCAGGGCATCATGTGTGGCTTGCCATGAGAGTGCCTTGGTCAGTTTGTGAGTTTCGCTGGTATCATGAAATACAATGATGGTTCCAATGATATTTGCATTGGAATCATGGATAGGGGCAATGGTATAAATAATGGGGATTTGCGCCCCACCGCGGCGTTGTAAAAATATATTATGTTTACCCTTAATGACGCGTTCTTCTTTTATTGCTTTAAGCGCAGGGTTGTCCAGTAAGAAATTATCTTCATTAAAGATTTTGAATACTACTTGGACGGGTGTTTCAGTCAAGTCTTCAAGGTAATAATTGGTCAGATCTTGGGCTGATTTATTCATATAATCAACCAGACCACTTTGATTTGTGGTAATGACTGCGTCACCAATTGAAGCAAAAGTGGTTTGAATTTTAGCAATTTCAGCTTTTATTCGTGAGTTAGACTCTTCAATTTGCTTTGAAGTGTTGACGACTTTTAGGAGAACATAGTTTAAATAAAGAAAAATGAGAAAAATAATAAGAGAAATTAGTTTTTGTCTGCTATTGAGGTGTTTATCCGCTAACTGACTGGCTTCTTTGGCATGCGTTTCAAGGCTCTGAATGAGATCAAGCACTCTAATTTTGCGAGCTTTTTCGGTCATCACTGCTGAGTTGCTACTATCTTGTACATTAATGAATGCGGAGCTTGCTTCTTCATTAAGGCTCAGGCGAGTCAGTTCATCAATTTGTCGTTGGGTTTGATCGTCAAGAAAGGCTTTATCATCGTCATATAAGAAAAATGTGGAAGCCGCACACAGCAAAGAGAGAGCAATGATGATCAAATGCCATTTGTAATTATTCACAAGAGGATATCCATAACCTTCTCAAATAAGGCAGATGCAGTATAAAATGTAACAAAAGTATCACATTATAAGCGCTTTTTTCAAACTTGTATTAAAGTTTGCTTGATATTATACATACAAAGCTTTGTTTATTATAAGTATTTAGTTCTTATTGTTATAAATAACAAGGTATTTATAAGTCTTGAAAAAAAAGTCTTATAAGTTGAGAAAATAAAGCTATTATAAATAAAAGGGAGTATAATCTCACATCCAAACCAATTGTGGTAACAAACCACAAGCTTATCCTATGCCCAGGTGGTGAAATTGGTAGACACGCTAGCTTCAGGTGCTAGTTCTCTTCGGGGAGTGGAGGTTCAAATCCTCTTCTGGGCACCATTTAAAATCAATGGCTTACAAACTTTCAATTTTTTCTAAATTGTTTATTTCCTTTGTAAATCATTCTGTGGCGATCATTTTAAGATTTCAAAAGAAATTTCCATAAATCCCACAACCTCATTGTAATATTCTTGATACTATCTTTATCCTGACTCACTCAAAATCGTAGATATAAAAAATACTTAACAGAATTAATTTAATTATCACTGGTAAAAAAATGTGTAAACTTGTTGAAAAGAGTATGATTTAAAATCGTACCCTTGGTGGTTATGGTTTGAAAATACCTCTTCATTTTTAACCTATTTAACTGACTTGTTTCCTTAAACAGCACTTTGAAAAGGTAATACCATACAAAATTAGTGTGTTTTTAATCACAGAGAAACAAAACAGTTACTGATAGAGTATAAACATACTGGATTTAGAAATATTCACTGAAAACTAAATCAAAAAACTTTATTATTAATTGTATGAGGAAAATATTATGAACTTAATTATGGCAAAAGAATTGTTATTCTCTATCTCACTTGGTTTCGCTGTTACATCAACTGTTGCACTAACTATGGCATTTGTTGTTCCATCTGAATGGCTTGCAATCTAATCGTTGTTTATTAATAAAAAAGGGTGGCTCTTCACCACCCCATATTGTTTACTTCTCCCCAGCCTCCATTATCAATCTAGCCTGAAATAACAATGATTCCATAATATCACTTAGGTAATTTAGTAATAAATTTTCAAAGCTGACATCTCTTCCACCAAGTACACTGTTACGTTCTTTTTTCATGATGTATTCTCCTTCACTTCAAATTCAATCAATTTTTCCATTTGCCAAAGATGCTCCTAAATACTAGCCATGCAATATTGAACATAATCTTGCCATACTCTTAACTTATTATTTGAAACAGCAAGGCTAACCGTCATAGATGTTCCTTTAATTCTTGCCATAGAATTAGTTATCAAGTCAGCTTTCTGAAATTCTGTGATATCAGACGGAGCAGAAAAGATGCTTTTAGTTGTATCATAGTGATTACCACTCATTTTATTCCCTCAACTCTGGGTTAACATAGCAACAACTCATTTAATATTTAAAATATCGAAACAAATGTAAATTATATTTTACACAACACCATGCTATGATAAATATATATTACATTGTAGCTTGACAGACTTTCAAATATCATCTAACTTTTAAATATGACTACACTAAACAGGAGGATGAGCGAATGGGTAGAAATAGTCGTACATACTCAAGCCAGACTCTGCAAGCTATAAAAATATTTGCTTCCCAGATTAAAGTGGCTCGAAAAAAACGTCGTTGGAGTGAAGCTGAGCTGGCTGAGAGAGCTGGCACCACGCGCCCGACAATCCGGAGGATTGAACAAGGAAGTCCTACTACGGAATTAGGTCTCTATTTTGAAATAGCCCTCTTATTGGGAGTTTGCTTATTTGAAGAGGACAGTGAGAAGCTGGCAGCTATCCAGGATAATCTCAATTTGCAATTAGCTTTGCTTCCCAAGCGGATAGATGTCGAGTCAAAAGAAGTGTTTGATGACTTCTAAAGTCCTGACACCTAAAAACTTGACACCTAAAACCATAGGAGCCTTTGTCTGGATCTGGCTTGAGAATCAAAGTGAGCCTGTGGTTGCTGGACGATTAGAACGTAACAATGGCACACTGAGCTTTAACTATGGCCAAAGCTACCTTGCCAGAGATGATGCTGTCTCTCTTTATGAACCAGAACTGCCTTTAAAAGCGGGTAGTTTACCTTTGATGCCACGTATGGATATGCCGAGCTGTATCAGGGATGGCTCTCCTGATGCATGGGGGCGTCGTGTCATAATAAATCAGGTCACTGGCAAGAAGAAGGACGATATCGATCAAACAGAATTGGATGAGCTGGCATATCTGTTAATGTCTGGTTCTGATCGGATTGGTAATCTGGATTTTCAAGAATCGGCAACCGTCTATAAGCCAAGAGCCCAGAAAGCAGCCAGTCTGGAAGAACTTCAACAAGCGTCCGAACTGGTAGATAAGGGCATACCCCTGACAAAAGAGCTGGATCAGGCACTAAATCATGGCTCAAGTATTGGCGGGGCACGCCCAAAGGCCAGCATAGAAACTGATAAGCAAAAAATAATTGCCAAATTTTCTGGAACAACGGATACCTACAGCGTGGTTAAAGCAGAATATATCGCTATGAAACTGGCCAAGCTGGTGGGTATTGATGTTGCCCATGTTGAACTGACCAAGGCTCAAAACAAAGATGTTTTACTCATAGAACGGTTTGACCGTGATTACGGTGAAGACAATCAATGGTATCGAAAAGCGATGGTCTCTGGTCTGACCATCTTTGCCATTCCAGAACATGAAGCACGCTATGCCAGTTATGAAACACTTGCTGAGCGTATCCGTCATCAATTCACTGCCCCCAAAGCGACATTGCATGAGTTATACCGACGTATCGTTTTTAATGTACTGGTTGGCAATACCGATGATCATGCCCGAAATCATGCTGCTTTTTGGGATGGTCATCAACTGACACTGACACCCGCCTATGACATATGCCCACAAGGTCGTACAGGCCAGGAAGCATCACAGGCAATGAATATTCATGATGACAACAAACTGAGTCAGTTGGGTAATTGCCTGGCAGCAAGAGAGTCATTCCAGCTATCTGAGGACGCTGCGAAAGTGATTATTCAATTACAAGTCGCTACCATAAAAGCACATTATCCAACTGTTTGTGAAAACGCAGGTTTATCGGAAGTAGATCAACAACTCTTCTGGCGCAGACAATTTTTAAACCCCTATTGCTTCTATGATCTGTCTGAAGCGTTTAGTCATTTGCTAACGGGAAGTCTTTGAAATAAACCCTATGAAAAACAATACTAAAGCGGCTCACTTACCATAATTCTTGAACATTCAGAAAAGACTTATTGTCATAATATCAATAAGTTAAAAGCGCTTTGTGAGAGATGCAAAGTGTGGGTTCAAGCCCTCTTCTGGGTACCACCTATTTTTACATTGTCAAGAATGTTATTTTTTCTATTCCTATTGTTATCACTAATGGTGATAAAAGGCTGGAGCTAAATCTGAGCACCTGGATAAAATGAATGTACTTTATGTGAGCTTCTCAATTTTCAGCATTTTCTTAGCGACTGATAAACGAGTAATAATCCCTTTGTAGTCACAGTGAGATTTGTCAACCTCATCAGCACAGTCAGCGACAAATAGAAAACTGGTGTTGTGTTGTTC
The DNA here is from genome assembly GCA_016744395.1 of Gammaproteobacteria bacterium. Classification (GTDB taxonomy): domain Bacteria; phylum Pseudomonadota; class Gammaproteobacteria; order GRL18; family GRL18; genus GRL18. The sequence goes on from JADGEK010000001.1 coordinate 100,944, forward strand.
CATTAAGGCAACAGCGCGAATAAGAATGGTATCAGAGGCCACAAAATGAAAGGGTTTTTCAACATAGTCATCGACGGGCCTGGTAAACAGTTTATGAATTTTCTCCATTGCCTGTGTGGTGCAATTCATGTCATTATGCAAAATGCCTGCAAGTTCGACCAGATAGTTGGGGAGACAATCTTTACCCATGACTCGTTTTAATGAAACAAAACCTTGTATCAGTCCATCCTGATCGCGATAAGGCAAGGCGGGGACATCAGCTTGAATACAGCATTCAAACATATCCTTAACCGAATCACCTGTTTTCATCGTTGAGGTAGGAATAATGGTTTCATTAATATCAATATTGATTTCCATTTGCTTGTCCCCTATTTGAAGAAAGAGTTAAAGAAAGCGCCAGAGAATATAAAAGTGACTGATAGCGATACTGACTAACATGAGTGGGAATGCATAAGCCATAAATTTTAAAAAGGCAATTGGAAAGCCTGCCCGCTCAGCGTAGCCTGCGACTATCAGGTTTGCACTGGCGCCAATGAGTGAACCATTTCCTCCCAGACAAGCACCAAGGGCTAATGACCACCAGATTGGCATTAACATTTCTGCACCACCAAAGGTGGGTGCCATGGATTTAATCATGGGTATCATTGTGGCAACAAAGGGAATGTTATCAACCAGAGCTGAAATAATGGCAGACATCCATAAAATGACGAGTGTTGTAGTTTTAAAGTCCCCCTCGGTCATGTGCAGCATTTTCTCAGCTAGAAGTTCTAACACCCCTGCATGTTCAACACCTGCGACGATAATGAATAAACCGACAAAAAAGAAAATGGTGATCCACTCTGCTTCTTTGAAACATTTGTCCACATTAATGGATTGTGCTTCGGCCGACTTGCCAAAATTATCCAGCAACATTAATAAAGCAGCGCCACCCATTGCAATGGTGGCAGGCTCAAGGTGCAGGTTGTGGGCATTCATAAACAGCACTAAAACCAGGAAGAGTACCAATAGAGAACGTTTTAATAATGGAATATCCTGCAAAGCCTGACGTTCATTAAAGTTCATGACGTGCAGACGTTTGTCTTCAGAAGCCGTCAGTTTTCGGCCCCAGATAAGATAAACGAGGCCTAGATTAATCAGCATAATAACAATGGTGATAGGAGCAAGATTATAGACAAAGTCATTAAAGCCCAAACCAACCGCAGAACCAATCATGATGTTCGGTGGATCACCAATGAGAGTAGAAGCCCCACCGATATTGGAGGCAAAAATTTCGGAAAACAGAAATGGAAAGGGAGGGACTTCAAGTTCTTGAGTAATCAGTAGAGTAATGGGGGCAATTAATAAGACGGTGGTGACATTATCGAGTAAGGCGGAAAAAATGGCAGTCACAATTGAAAGCATGAGCATAATGCCCCAGGGATCTGCTTTCACTTTTTTTGCTGACCATATGGCTATAAACTGAAAAATACCACTGCGCTGAGTGATGGCAACGATGACCATCATACCTGTCAGCAGACCGATGGTATTAAAATCAACTCCGGCAATTGCTGCTTCTTGTGTTAGCACGCCAAGCATAATCATTAAAGATGCACCCAATAAGGCAATGATTGCCCGATTGACTTTTTCACTAATGACGACCAGATAGGTCACCATAAATAAGACTGTTGAGACCCAAAAAGGATCCCAACCAAAAATAACTTGTGATGTGAGCTCAGTTTGATGCATTAGCTTATCGATTCTATGGAAAGAATACTATCCACTATAGGACGTTATATCAGTGAGTACAATAGGGAGTGAACACCAGATTTAGAAAAACAGGCAATGCAGGCTCTCTACTATTGAGGGTATTATTTTAGCCATGATATTGGAACTGTGCTGGTTAAGAAGTAGTGAGTTGTTTCTCACCACACTGCTCGCAGGCATAGGCTTCTATCGTATTGGTTGCTTTGATGAGAGTGCTATTGCAACGCTGGCATTTATGAAATGGTTGAAAGAGCATAATGTTATCGTATTCGACTTTGACAGAATAAGGATTATATAGGATCTGGCAGTCAGGACAGACAAAGAGCGCATATCCATATTCGGCATTATCAATGGTGTGTTTTCTGATGATTGAACGCACCTGAATTTGAGTTTTTCCTGTTAGGTTATCGATGGCTTTTTCAATACTCTCTTCTTTGTCGTCATGACCAATTTTAAAATGCACTTTAGAATGACAATGTTGGCACTGTGCATCAATTGATTTTACAGACATGCTTTCTTCCTTATTTCTAAATAAACAATTTTTCTCGGCTTCATGGTGTAATTTTACGCACTTAAAGTAATTTATGAAAAGACTTATTGGTCTTTATTAGTGTAATGGCTTATAAAAACGCGGAAAACCCTCTATACTCTTTAAAATGTAGTAATTAATCACTTAATCTTGGGGTTCCATTTGTCTGAGCTTGATCACTTTTATGTCCCTACGCTCAATGCCGTATGGAATGTCATGGAGAATTTTGGTGTTGAACCAGGCCCCATTTTTGAAACCTTTGGCTTGTACGAAAAAGATTTACAAGATACCAGTAAGCGTTGTCATGCTTATATTGAAATTGCACTTTGGCATCATGCACAAAATATTATTCATGAGCCATGCCTGGGCTTAAATGCTGGCCGGGATACATGGCACCCTTCACAATTAGGCACATTGGGTTATGCCTGGTTAGCCAGCTCGACTTTAGAGCGTGCTTTTCACCGCCTGAGTCGATTTCAGCATATTGTGACGAATGCGTATGAGATGGATATTAATAGAACGGATGCTGAGTATAAGGTCTCGATCCGCTACTCGAAACAAAACCCCGCATTTCAGGCTCGCTCAGAATCCATTATCAG
>JADGEK010000001.1:103914-142821 GCA_016744395.1 Gammaproteobacteria bacterium
TTAGAGAGCGATTTAAGATCCTATCTGAAAGATAGGATTAGGGGTAAACAAAACCGCACATAATTATTGATTTGCGATTTATATTACTCCCCCTAAACAAAGATTGTGTGCATTGCTTTTTTCTTATTATCTTTTTTCTTCTTATTGGTGGGGTTATTATAGATGAGTCTCATATTAATTCTTGACTATTTGTGCAAAAAAAATGACATTTTGTGCAAACTTGTTAAAAAGTGAGCTTATTTTATGATTCCAATGTCTTTATTCGCTTATTGAGGCTTGCTTAAGCTGAAATACTTCTATTGGATGTATGCTTAAGCTTTGGTCAAATGCCATGATCAAGCCGATAGACAATAAAGGTAACAATAAGAGCGCATGAAAGCATCCATACAGGTCCCAGTAACCAAAAAATCAGCGGTAAAGATAAATAATAGCCCCGCATACCCAGGTTATAGCAAAGTGCCCCTTGATTTATGGCTGTGACCACATTGTGTGAGTTAATGGATAAATGATAGTTTTCAGGAATATTGACTAAAAAAGAGGCGTGGTTGTAAAAACGAACGGCGAGCACAAAAGAAATGAAGGTGAACATAAAGTTTGCCCCCAAAAAGAGTGCTTTTACGAGCAATACTGAGTGTTTTTGGGAGCCCATGAAATTAAATTCATGGGCAATTTCATTTAAACCATCAGTGGTTAAAGCAAAACTTAAGATGCCTAAAGAAAGCAGTATGGCCGTAGAGGCAAGAAATGTTGCGGACATGGTCCAGTTACGTAATGTCTGTATGGCCAGAATATCAAGCTTGTTTTCACGAATGTGTTTGACCCAAATAGAGCGTGCGTGATTATTGAAGCCTGTGGAAGTCAACAACGGTTCACGCCTAATTTGGAAAAAATGCCAAATGTGGTAGCCAAAAAAGGCGACAAATGCGCTAATAAAAAGTAGAAACTCAGGGTTTAATGACATGAAATACTCAAATAAACTTAGGTTCTATTAAACAGTGGCCGTAGAGACAAGGGGACTGCCTTGTCTTTACCAGCGTTAACTGATGATTTTAATGTCTTCAGCCTGTGGTCCTTTAGAACCTTCGGTGACCAGAAACTCAACAGATTGACCTTCATAGAGAGAACGGTAACCATTCCCTTTAATCGAGCGAAAGTGGACAAAAATATCTTCGCCCATTGAGCGGGTAATAAAGCCATAGCCTTTATTACTATCAAACCATTTCACTGTGCCATTTTCACGATTTGGATCAGATGTGGAGTGTTTGGTTTTTTTAGATTTTGTTTTTGCTTTTTTAGGTGAGGAGACTAATTTGCTGATGGCTTCAGTTTTTATGCTTTGTGAGCTCAGCATGATAATGACAGCTAAAAAACTACTGACTAATAGGGCTGTCAGACCCGTTAGGTGTGTGGCTTGAGTAATAAATGCAGCGATAATGGCTGAAATGAATAGAATAATTAGATTTTTAGTATTAAACATATAGAAAACTCTTAGATATCAATAAATAAACGAAAATTAAACGCCTAATTTATCAATTTTAGAACTTTTGTCAAATTTTGAGCATAAATAAGGCTTTTTTATTTAGAAAAAGTGCCAGTGACATAAAACCATCGGCCGTCTATTTTTTCAAACTGTGAGTTTTCCTCGAGTTTATGGGCCTTGCCATTTTCTTTATAACGGGCAATAAAATGTACGGTTCCAGAAGAGTCATTTTCCTGGCCCAATGTGGTTGATTTTATTTTTAAGCCAATCCAATGACTGTTTGAATGCTCTAAGTGGAGTTTTTCTGGACGGGATTTGGGATGCCAGGTACTGAGTAAATACGCTTCATCACTTAAAACATAGGCACAATAGCGAGAACGCATGAGTTGTTCTGCTGTTTTAGCGAAGTGAGATAAAGGTGGCTCAAGAAAACGTTGGCAGCATTGCTCAAATAATAAGCCAGATTGGCAGTGGCAATCTGGCTTATTATTACGGAGCTTTGCTTTTGTGCGTGACTTATTCATAAAGGCCTCATGCAGGCGCTCACTGACTATGGTAAGACAGATTCATTGTTGAACAATGAGGCTATAGACTCTCTTTCACGTACCAGATAATGCTGATCACCGTCAACAATGACTTCAGCCGCTCGTGGCCGTGAATTGTAATTGGAGCTCATGGTAAACCCATAAGCACCTGAAGATCGCACGGCTAATAAATCTTTGGCTTTAATGGCTAATGTCCGATCTTTACCTAAAAAATCGCCTGTTTCACAGACTGGTCCTACTAAATCGTAGAGACGTGCTTCGGCATCTGACTGTTCGGCAACAGGGACTATTTCCTGCCAGGATTGGTACAATGCAGGGCGCATCAGATCGTTCATGGCGGCATCAATGATGGCAAAGTTTTTACCGTCTTCAGCATCAGTATGCTTTAGAAATTCAACTTGAGTGACTAAAATACCTGCATTACCTGCAATGGCGCGGCCAGGCTCTAAAATAATCTTTTGCAGACGCCCTGCCATCACTTCTTTAATGGCTTGTGCATATTCGGCAGGTGTCGGTGGTGTTTCACCTTGATAAGGGATGCCCAAACCGCCACCCAAGTCAATGTGCTTCAACTTAATGCCGTCCTTACGCAAGTCATCAACCAATGATAAAACACGCTTGAGTGCATCAATAAAGGGGGCAATTTCTAATAGTTGAGAACCAATATGGCAGTCAACACCAATAATTTTAAGATGCTCTAATTGGCTGATGTGCTGATACACTACACGGGCATTTTCAATAGGAATACCAAATTTATTGGATTTGAGGCCAGTTGAAATATAGGGATGGGTTTTAGCATCCACATCAGGATTGACTCGAATTGAAATGGGGGCAACCAAATTTAGCTCTGCAGCAACCTCATTAATACGCTCAATTTCAGCTTCAGATTCAATGTTAAAGCAATGAATTCCCACTTCAAGTGCCCGTTTGATTTCATCAGAACGCTTACCAACGCCAGAAAAGACTATTTTGTCTGGTGAGCCACCTGCAGCGAGTACCCGTTCCAGCTCGCCTAAAGAGACAATGTCAAAGCCACTGCCAAGACGAGCCAGAAGGTTAAGGACACCTAAGTTTGAATTGGCTTTTACTGCATAACAAATGAGGTGATCCTGATCGCCAAGTGCCGTGTCAAATGCTTGCCAATGACGTTCGAAGGTTGCACGAGAGTAAATGTAAAGTGGTGTGCCGTAACGGTTAGCCAGTTTTGCTACACTATTGTCCTCGGCCATCATGAGGCCATTTTGGTAATTAAAATAATCCATAAAATATTTTATTGTCTGAGTGGTTTATCGAAGTTGTTTTTCAGAATGACTAATAATTTGAGCCACAATTACTGGCTGTGTTCCAGAGTGTTTTTTCCATCGGGCAGATATAGAGGACCTTTTTGTCCACAGGCTGTGATCATACTGCCGACACCTAAAATTGTAATAATGAGATAAAGTGCAAGCTCAGCACGACACCATTTCATAGTTTCACCTATTAAGTTATTTTATAATAATGATAAGTCAGATAGAGTGGTTTCTATTCTATACTCTAAATAGTCGAGTATTATAACTGATATCACTAAGGAATGGGTCTTAGATAACTTGTGAAGTTAAAATCGTATATTTTTCGCTGGGTGACGTTGGCAACACTATTGCCTGCAACGGCTTTGGGCTTGTTTGCCACGTATTATGTGCAAAATCTTTATCATAAAGATGCCACTGAGGATATCCAACTGAGCCTGGACAGTATTTCTGTTGAAATTGCTCGCAACCTGAAAGAGGATCAGGGGCTCATCCATAAACTGCCAGACTCTTTGGCTATGAAACAATTTTTGCCTGTATTAGATGAAGCTCGTTTAAATGAACGGCACATTGATTATGATTCAAAAATATATATTTTAAGTCACTTTTTACAACAATATCAATCGGTTATTTCTTTGTTTGATACTATTAGAATCCTGGATGTACGGGGTAATACCTTGCTTAAAATACGTGCAGGCCGTGAAAGCATTACTCGCTATGAAGGTTTTGAACCCTATGCGATTATGGATAAAGAGATTATTCGACCTGAGCAGCTTAAAATATTATCTGAATTATCTGATGACAGTGTCAGCATTATTGAGTTGCCACAAACCCGGGATGAAATGGGGCTGGACAATAATATTGTCATCCCCGATGCTGTGGTGCCGTTGAACTTTGAAGGTCGACGAGTGGGCTATTTGGCTGTTGCAATAAAAGGTGCCAATATAGATCAAGTACTTGAACTGGCCCCTCGCCTGTATCATGGAAAACTTCTCATTGCAGAGATTGATGAGGAAAACCCAGCCAGGAATGGGCAGATTCTTTATGATGACAATACCTTTTTGCGTTTTGCTCATTTGAAGTCCACTGTGGAAAAGCTTCAAGGACTGGATAATGGTGTTCTGTGGAATGCGTATCAGGATCAGCCTTATGGTTCTGTGGCAAATACAAAAGGAGACAAGCACTATTACTATATTGAATATTTCCCCTATCCTGATTCACTAACTTCATGGATGATTGTCAATGAAGTCCAGGATGCGGCATTCAGCCGGCCTTTTGAAAGCATCCGTAAGGGAATATGGGTGCTTGCATGCATTGCTGCGTTCAGTAGTTTATTTCTTGCTCACTTTGCCTCAAGAGCCATATCGACACCGATAACACATCTGGCGGAAAATTTAAAAACCTTTGCAGATGGTAAAAAAGCCATTGCCATTGAAAGTGATATTGATGAAATGAAAGAGTCCTCTGAATCATTTAACTATATGGCTGAAAAGCTTGAACAAGCTCAGTTTGAGCGAGTGAAAGCTGAAAATATGATGATTCAAAATGCAAAACTCGCCAGTCTGGGGCAAATGGCGGCAGGCATTGGACATGAAATTAATAATCCGTTGAATAATATTCGTTCATTATCCCGTTTAATTCATCGGGATTTAGAAAGTAACATCAAGCAATTAAAAAGCAAAAAAACGATGGCTGATCAATCACTGGAATCCATGTTAGAAGACATTCATTCTCTTGATGAAGAAGTGCTTAGAGCTTCTGAAATTGTAAAAGGTGTGTTGAGCTTTTCCAGACAAATACCAGATAAAGAATTTAAACCATTTTATCTGGCTAATTTATTAAAAAATCTTGAAGGTCTGGTAAAACAAGAAGCAAAACGCTCACAAGTCCAAATCATTGGCATTGATGAGGTTATCTCTCATAATGAAATTATGATTTTTGGTGATCAGGGAAAATTGCAGCAGGCTCTGGTGAATATTCTCCTAAATGCCATGCAGGCGAGTACGAGTGTGAAATATCAAAATATCATTGAACTGTCATTAGACATAGAACAATCAGACAATATAAAAAATGTGATTTTAAAAGTGAGGGATCATGGTTCAGGTATTGATGATACAATAATAGATCAAATCTTTGATCCCTTTTTCACGACAAAAGAAGTCGGCCAGGGCACGGGTCTTGGTTTATCCATTTCATTGGGAATCGTGCAAAATCATAAAGGTCAGTTAAGTATTGAAAATGCCAGAAATGGAGGTGCTATTGTTAATATTGTCTTGCCTGTCTATAGCGGAGTATAGACTCATAACAATGTACCCTGTGAGTTCATCCAAAAGTTCAAAAAATGTATGACATTTGTCTAAAAAGAAGTCTATGAAACAGCAATTAATTATTATTGATGATGAGCCTAAAGCGGGCCGTCTAATGGCACGTTATCTTGATGACACCTATGAATGTCATGTTTTTATCGATCCTGTTGAAGCCATTGAATATTTTGCAAAAGAAAGCGCCGATCTGGTGATCACTGATATGCAAATGCCTAATTTAACAGGTGCTCAAGTGCTTGCTCAAATCCGTGAAATGGACGGACAAATTCCTGTCATTGTTATTACGGCCTATTCAAATGTGGATAATGCCATTGAAGTTTTACGTCTGGGAGCAACGGATTTTGTCAAAAAGCCGTTTGATATTGAAGAGTTAAAAATAACCATTGGAAAAGCACTGAATGTTTCTGTGCTTAAAGCTGAAAACTCTCGACTGAAAGAACGATTGAAAGCCCAGCAGGCCCAGGATGAGCGGTATCGCCTGATTGGCACGGGCGGCAATATGCAGAAGGTGTATGACATTATCAATAAAATTGCGGATATTCGATGCAATGTGATCATTGAAGGTGAGTCAGGCACAGGTAAAGAGCTGGTGGCCAGAGCCATTCATTTTCAGAGTCAATCCTCAGAGAAACCTTTTATTGTCATTGATTGTGGAGCATTGACCGATAGCTTATTGCAAAGTGAATTATTCGGTTATGAAAAAGGGGCCTTCACGGGTGCGAACAAACAAAAAAAAGGACTTTTAGAAACTGCATCAGGAGGCACCCTATTTCTTGATGAGATCTGTAATATTTCAGATAATATGCAGACAAAATTATTACGTGTGGTTCAGGAACAGCAGATCATACGAGTTGGTGGGTTGGAACCAATTGATATTGATGTGCGCTTTGTTGTAGCAACTAATCAGCCAATGGATAAAATGGTACAGGAAAGTAAATTCCGTCATGATTTGTACCACCGTTTAAATGTGATTAATATTCAAGTGCCTCCTTTACGGACTCGTCTGGAAGACATTCCTTTATTAACGGATGTGATGGTTAAACGTTTTGCAGAAAAATACCAACGCACCATTACAGGATTTGATCAGGTTTCTTCAAAGCTATTGAGCAGTTATCAATGGCCAGGGAATGTTCGTGAGTTAAGTAATATTGTTGAACGAGCAGTGGCACTGTCTGATAATGAAATATTGCATCTGGATGAAATACCAACATCGGTTCAAGCGCCAGGACAAGACAATGGCAACCAGATTGATAATGATCAGCCGACATTAGCCGAATTGGAAAAGCGCTATATTTTCAAGCTATTGGATGCGAATAATGATAATCGTGAAAAAACAGCTTCGATTCTTGGTGTCAATAAATCAACATTATGGCGTAAATTAAAGGAATACAGTGTATGACACTGTACCAGTGATAATGTCGATACTTTATCCGTTTCATATAAATACCTCTCGTGTTGATGTGATGACCAAAGAGCAAATGGACAATGCACGGCATCGTATTGCCAGTAACTTTGGTGTGCGTGCGGGGTTGTCTCCGATTGCTTACATTTTGTTACTCTTGAGTTTGATGGTTGCAACGGATGAAGGCTGGAACTATTTTCAAGAGTTTTGGTACTTGGAGCTGATTCTACTGATTTTGACTGTTGGCCGCATGCTGACAAAAAAGAAGCTTATCAATTCTAATCTTAATAATTACCCACTTTATTTAAGCACTTATTATGGACTGAGCTTGTGCGCAGGTTTTCTCTGGAGTGTGGCGATTTCTATGATGTTATGGGTGGATCAATTGCAAAGTTTTAGTTACTTAATGTTATCACTCAATACAGCAATATCTGGAGGTGCTATTGGTACGATGTCTTCTTATCGTAGAACTGTGACTCAGTTTCTTATTGTGATGTGGATTCCTATGGTCTCTTGTTTGCTTATGCTGACATTTTCAAATGTTGAGGACGCTTCTTTGGTGTTGTTTATGGTCCTGTTGATGCTGATGTTTGTTATCGATCAAGCGAGACGTATTGCACTTGAAAATCAAACCAGTTTTTTACGTCAAATACAATTAGAAACACGTGGCAATGAGCTTAGCCTGGCACTAGAAACCATAGAAAAACAACAAGAAGAAGTCAAAAAACACCGTGATCATTTACAAGACTTAGTGGATGAAAAAACCATTGATTTAATAGATGCAAAAGAAAAAGCAGAAAAAGCTGATAAATCAAAAAGTGAATTTTTGGCTAATATGTCTCATGAATTGAGAACACCATTACACTCCATTTTAAGCTTCAGTCACTTTGGCTTAACTCGTTTAGGGCAAGTGGATGAGGCAAAAATTCGAGACTATTTTGAAAAAATAAATTACTCAGGAGAAATTCAGCTCAGTTTAGTGAATGATTTATTGGATCTATCACGATTGGAATTTAAAAAAGAAACCCTGTTCTTTCAGGATTATAATTTAACCGAACTTGCAGAAAATCTGATTTCAGAACTGAGTAGTCTGTATGAAGAAAAAAAGATCAAAATAGTATTTAATGCACCCAGTGAAGCGGCCGTTGTGAATGGCGATGAAAATAAACTTAAACAGCTCTTACGTAATCTACTTGGCAACGCGATAAAATTTTCACCAGAACATTCACAAATATTCATTCGTCTTTATAAAGATTGCAATAGTGTTCGATTGGAAGTTGAAGATCAGGGGCCTGGAGTGCCGGATGCTGATAAACAGTCCATTTTTGATAAGTTCAGTCAGTCCAGTCGTACACGAACAGGCGCTGGTGGCACAGGCTTAGGATTGGCTATTTGTACGCAAATAATGATGCATCATAAGGGGGATCTTTGGGTTGAGGATGCGCTTAATGATGACATCGTGAGTGGTGCCTTATTTGTCATTGTCTTTCCTCCATTATGAGTCTGCTTGATTTTCCTTAGCTTGAATAGGGCTATTCAAAAATGTAAATTGCAATTTGCATTTTTGATTTGCAAACTGCCTTAATGATCTGAAAAAAAAATAGAAAAAACAATCTCTAAATAGCATATCTTATTGAATAGTATCATTTAATTGATATTGGCATAATCGGTGCATTATAAGTAGCATCGTGTGACAAACACTATTAACAATCAAAACGACTAAGGAAGATATGATGCAACGTAGACATTTCCTGAAAAATACAATGGCCACTGGTGCTGTTGCTTTAGCTGCGACAAGCGGCTTGTTAGTACCTGTTCAGGTCCTGGCATGGAACAAAAAAGCTTTTGACGCAAAAGATGTACAAGGAGCCATGAAAGGTTCAATCGGTACAGAGCTGACTGAAGCAAGTGATAAAATCAATATTAAAGCACCTGATATTGCTGAAAATGGTGCAGTTGTCCCTGTAACCATCAGTTCAACATTGAGTGGCGTGACTTCAATTACCATTCTTTCAGAGAAAAATGGCACACCGTTGATTGCAAAGTTTAACCTTAAGGGTAAAGCAGAAGCATTTGTTGCAACTCGTATTAAAATGGGTAAGACATCTAATGTTATTGCAATTTGTGAGTCTGGCGGCAAATTCTATAGTGCTAGAAAAGAAGTTAAAGTCACTATCGGTGGTTGTGGCGGTTAATTTGTTAATGAATAGAACGTTCATAACAAATAATTGATAAGACACTTTTTTTGAATGAATTCAGATTTAAGTGCACAAAATAGACGAACAGGTAAATAAAAATGGCAAAAAGCTCAATTAAAATACGCGCTAAAGCAAAAAATGGCGTAGTAACAGTAAAAGCACTGATCAGTCATAAAATGGAAACTGGACTACGTAAAGATAAGAAAACGGGCAAGGTTATTCCCGCTCACTTTATTGAAGCAGTTGACTGTGAACAAAACGGTTCTGCTGTCATGAATGCAGAATGGGGTGTTGCAATCTCTAAAAATCCATACCTATCTTTCAAATTTGCCGGCGCTTCTGGTGATAAGGTTAAATTAACCTGGAAAGATAATAATGGTAAGAGTGACACATTGGAAACAAAAGTTAAGTAATTAACTTAGCGCTTGTTTCTTAGTAATTTTTTATCATTTTTTTATTAGGCTTTTCTTTAACTCTTTGTTTAAGAGAAGCTTAAAAAGAAAAGAAAAAACTTGCTAGTAATTTACCGGCACTAAGATAATCCCCCCCCATCTTGAGTTGGTAATGTGAAGGGTGTAACAGGAGAAAATCCCGTTACGCCCTTTTTTTTATGTTAAAATACTCGCACTTAATGATCTCAGACAAATAGAAAACGAATAGAAATATGACAGAAGAAAAAATGACTGAAACGGGATTTAAAGATCTTGTAGAAGAGATGATTATTCAGGTTGAAGATGCTTTAGAAGATCTGGATGGTGATATTGACTATGAATCAAGTGATGGTATTTTGACGATTGTTATGGAAAATAAATCTCAGATTATTATTAATCGTCAAACGGCAGCATTTCAACTATGGCTTGCTGCTAAGTCAGGCGGCTATCATTATGATTATGTCGATGGTCATTGGCAAGATGATCGTACCGCTGAGCTTTTCACCGATGCTATCAATCGCTGCTTGACTGAGCAGTCAGGTGAGAAAATTATACTGGATTTGGGATAATTCATGTTTCATTGTTTATTTTCCTGGGTATGCATTAAGGCTCTACTTTTTTGCATGTGTATTTTACCATTTGCCTTAACGTTTACCTTAACGATGGCACAGGCAAAAGATATAAAATCTGAATCAATCCTGTCAGGCCAAGTGCTATTTCAAAAAAAATGTGCGGTTTGTCATGGCAATGAGGGTGCAGGAGGTGTAGGAGTCCCGCTCAATCTAAATGATTTTTTAAGCACCACATCCGATTATTATTTATACCAAACCATTAAAATGGGACGTCCCGGGCGAATTATGCCTGACTTTGCAGTATTGAGTGAAGAGCAAATTCAAAGTATTATTCATTACATTCGCAGTTGGAAACCTGAAATAAAAGCCCCTGTATACTCACGTGAACGGATAGCAGGTGATGTGAGTAAAGGGCAGGCAGTTTATGAATCCATTTGCATTAATTGCCATCGTGAAAAGGCTATGGGTGGTAAAGGAACAGGTGTCACTTTTTCACGACCAAGAGATGCTGAACTCATTGCACCAGCAGCTGGTAATCCCGCTTTTTTAGCGGCCGCCTCCGATCAAATGATAAAAAAAATCATTATGACGGGACGTGAATCAACACCAATGCTTCCTGCTAAATCCATGGGGCTTAAAGAAGTTGATGTTGATAATGTCGTTAGCTATCTACGTTCTTTAGAAAATAATACTGTCAATAATCCCAGTAATGAGTCTAAAAGTGATGAAGCGGTCTTGATGTTTGAGTCGTCTTACTCTGTGGAAGAAACCATTGAAAATATAAAGCAGGCGGCATTGGGTTATAACTTTCGCTATATCAGAGAGCAAACTCTTAATCAGGGTTTTGTCGATAAAGCGGAAGAAAGTAATGCAGAGTATCTCATTTATTTTTGTAATTTTACTTTTTTAAACCAAGCACTTTCAATCGATCCTCGTATTGGAATGTTCCTGCCTTTTCGGGCGACCATTGTTAAAAAAGGTGATACGGTTTTAGTGATGACTGTGAATCCAGACTACTTGTGTTCAATGTTTAATAATGATGAATTAAAACAAAGCTGTGAATTTATGTCCGAAAAATATGAAGCCATGCTTGAAGAAAGTACTTTGTAAATGAAAACTATAACTCTTAGATACCTGATATTTAACCTTCTTTCATATAAAGCGCTTATCGCTTTTATGATGGCTTCAACGCTTTTTGCAATGAGTGGAGCACAAGCTGAACATCAGGAATTGATTATGGGACGCTCAGCGGAAGCTTTTCCAGAAACAATGAGTGCTTTGCAAGAAGAAATAAAAAAAGCAGGCTATACAATCAGTATTGTGCAAAGGGTTGATATTGGTTTGACAGGAATGGGTTTTCAAACTGATAAATATCGAGTTGTTTTTTTTGGTAAGCCTGAAGAAATTAAAATGCTACCCCAAAAATACCCTAAACTCACTCCTTATTTGCCTTTGGCCATTGCTATTTTTGCGGAAAAAGATGAAACAATTCTGACTGCAATGTCACCTCATTTTATTGAGCATACTTATGCCCCTGCTTCTGATACAAATAATGCAGAACTGCATGACATATTGCAACGTTGGCAAAAAGACATCGAGTCGATTATAGAAAAAGTAAGCTATCTGGAATAAAGCCTAATTGTTATCCAGGAAGAGAGGCATGCTTAACTCTTATTATAAATTCTTAATTGCCTGATTCAGACGGCGTTCAATTTCATACTTAAATTTAAGTAATTGTGTGGCCTGAATACCATGGCTGCTTTCCGCTTCCTTGAGTTCGGGTGATAAATCGATATCAGTAATATAAATTGGATAGCGTTGCTGACTTTTTCTGGTACTTATCACCTCTTCAGCCACTTTTGTATAAATATTTCGGCCATATTCAAAGGAATTAAATTCTTTATCATTGGCATAAATAATATAGCGTCGACTGCCATCTTTATTTAAATCTGCAATCACCTGTATTCTAAAAAACTGAGAAGGCATGCTTTGCAATTTAGAAAATTGCTCTTCAAGTATCAGCTTACCCGGTGCTTGTTTTTGGATTTCAAATACTTCCAGTTGCAGATCAATTTCTGAGTCATTAGCATCGAGATCCCCCAATGATGATATGAATGAGTCTTCAAAAGTGTTATCTAATAAGTCATCAAGAGTGCTATCAAAGTAACTGCTGCTATAACTGAGTCGATTAACGACAGAGTCTAAAAATAAAACAAAATGATTAATGTGAATACTATTACTTTCAATATTGGTTGTCTGATGATAGAGGCTGCCACGTTCATCAATAATATAGATGTCAGCGGTTTTACGATGATTTTGATAGAACAATTGGATGACGTTTTCTTTGTTCTGAAGGTAGATCAATTTAAGCACTTTAAACTCAGAAAAAGCGGGATCAATGATTAATGAACTAAACTTGGCAAGAGGATAAGATAGCTCTCTTAATAATTCTTTTTGATCAGGTATTTTTTGGTATTTAGTCTCAACTGTCTCCTGCCATATCAGATAAAAACTTTCTTCTACAGCAAATAAGTAACGTGTGTGAAAGGCATTATCTTTTCCATGAAAGGCGTTTAAAACATTATTAAATAATTCACTGATGCATCTTGAAATAGATTCACCACGAACTGAAGAAAAACAACGCACTACAGTAGGACGTTTCGGAATGTATGAACGTTGAGCTATTTCAGTTTCATGATTCCATTTTAAATAATGACAGAGACATTCTAAGAGACCTGTTTCACCTTCATAGTGATGCGTCATTACTTCTCGCCAGCTGGTGAGCAAAACCTGATCAATTGTTATGAGTAGGTTTTCATGCATAGAGCTATAATTTAATGCATTCGTTTTATTGGTGGTAATCTGTGTCCCCTTTGAATGATGGTTTAAAAAGGGATCAACACCAATATTTAAAAATAAAATGTTCAGGTCCAGTTGGGCGGGTTTAATCAGAGCTTCCATACTGGCATGACCTGGTGAGGCATCAGGGAAAATGTTTTCCAGAGTTTCTAATATTTTTTTTATTTCTCTATCACTAAGGACACGTATCTCTTTGTTTAAAATAAAGTGGGTGTGACTGTTGATGACTCGATTAAAATAGCCCCAACACAAAAGTTTGAGCAAGTGTGTTGATTTTTTTGTTGGGGCTGGTGATTTTTTAGAAATGTTATTAATTGCGCCTATATAAAAAGCCCAGCCTATGTCTTTATTTGCTTTTGTCTCAGAGCAGATGGTGTGAAGTGAAATATGAGTTTCGTGCAGATCAATTTCATTATCATGATCAATGATTTCAATTTTACCTGCTTTTTTCTCAAAAGCCGCGTAGAGTTTCCGCCCTAAAATATGTAAATCACGCTTGCTGATACGAATATCTTTATTCTGATAGCGAAAGTAATCTGATAATTTTCGATAACTGTAGGTGAGTGAATCAATGATGTTTCTATGTTCATCGCTGACTTCAGTTATTTTCCAGTGACTGCGTCGGTCAAGCAATACCAGTTTTGGTTGTTTCCATTGCCATTGAGACACGAGATGCTTCATGATTTTGTGACGCCAATCATGTGAAGGGGCTGTTTTTAAATCGGTGAGTGATTCGTTAACTTTGAGGTATAAACATTGTCTTGCTAAGTCAAGGCGGTTTAAACTATTTTCTTGTATAAGATGATGGGTAATTTTATCCATCATCATGATATAAGGATCCAGTTTATTAATGTCTGGTTTGTCTTCTGAATAGACTAAGCGTTTAAACTGTAAACACAGTAGATCAATGTCAGGATGTTCTTTGGCATAACATTCCATTAATAATAGTTTCAAAATTGATTTGTACGGAGAGTCAATTCCTTTATAAATGTGCCATAACGTTGCACCATAAAATTCTTCGGCGAGAATATGATTGATAGAACCAAAATTTAGAAAATCATGTTCTTTAAGTAAACGTTTATGAATAATATTTTCGATATATTCATCATATTCCGGTTCAAATTGTGGCGGCACCATCCACCATATGGGGTAACGTCCAACCAGTAATATAGACGTGCGGTAGAACTCTTCCAATAGGAGTAAATGCTGTGTGGTACCACTACTTTCTGAAGAGAGTTGGTCAATTTTACCCTGACGAAAATTATCGGTGTGAATTAAAAAGAAATTAACTTCAAGATTAAATTCAAGGCACCATTGTGATAAGTACTCAGTTTTAAGCTGTAATTCTTTAAGCTCAATTTCACTGAGGTCTTCGCGATGGCAAACCCAAATATCAAAATCACTCTTGTCTGAATAAGCAATTGTCCCAGTGCTGCCCATAAGATAAAGTGCATGAATGTCATATTGGCGATAAGCACGGCGTTTGTATTCAAATGACTTGGACAATTTTCGTATTGAGCGAATGCTGTCTTTGTTTGGAGTGAATTTGGCGATGCCGGCAGGACATTGTGTTGACACAAAACCAGGTAAAGATGGGTGATTAATATGGAATAAAAGAGGTAATAGCTGTAAAAATTCAGTCTGTCGCTGCCTGAGTGAGTTGTTGGTCCGTTGCAGTCTTTGACTATTGAGGTGCAAAAACTTATGTAATATCTTTTTATGATCAAGATTTTCAAGATAAAACTTATCAGACTTACTTTGCTTAGGTGCTTTTGTTCTATGAGTCATAAAAATTGTTTTTGTTAGAACAGACAGTCAAGGGTTTATATTAATTCAAATAGCAGGCCAAAAAAGATATTTGTACCATAAAAGTATAGCAGTAAATGACAAAATATACATTTTGAGCTTTGCTTTGAAATCCCCCATTTTTTAGATGATTTTATGACGTTTGATTGAATATAAGGCATCAAACAAAAAAAATAGGAATTAAGTGCTATACTTGAACTCATATTAACAATCACTATTATTTCAATTTTAAACTCTCTTTTTAAGGAATTGAGGCGAATCATGTCAAAAACGGATATCAATTCATCATTGTGTTTAAATTTATTAGAAAATAGCCCTTCTTTTATCATTATGCTCGATGAGCAATCACGTATTTACTGGCTCAATCAGTCTTTTTGTGATTTTTTGGGTTTAGAACGTGAATCAATAATTGGTCTTTCAGCGGATGATGCAAAAGTACCTTGTTTAGCTCAAGTGGTGAATGGTCAAGCTCGTATTGAGATTTTTGCAGGTATTCTGAACAAATGGATTGAATTGCAGGATGTGATGAATTTCAGTGGCGAACAATTTGGACTTGAAAATCAAGAGCTGAAAGTCTGTTATTACACCGATGCCAGCAATAGAGTACAGACAGAAAAGCAATTGTTACAGCTGGAACATACATTAACTCATAAAATGTCTCATGATTCTGTGACGGGTATGCTCAATCATCACAGTATGTTTCAAACCTTAAGTTTTGAGGTGTCCAGAAGTCGTCGCTATAATAATCCTCTTTCATTGGTGCTCATGAATGTTGATTATCAGGCTGATGACAATTCAGAACAAGAAACACTTGCTCAGGAAAAAATTGAACAAATGCGTTTAATGATCAGTCAATTATTAAAAGATCAGATGCGTTGGGCAGATATTGTCGGGCATTTAAAAAATTATGATTTTGTTTTGCTCTTACCTGAAACGGTTTATGAATCAGCTGAAGTTCTGATTAAAAAATTGAGTGAGGGTATGGAAAATGTTGCTTTGAATGCAAAACATATTCAATATGGCCTGAGTCAGTGGCAAAAAGGCGACGATGTGCAAATGTTTTTGGAACGTGCGGCGAATGAACTGAGTTCTGAAACAGCATAAAAGTGTTGTTCGGGTGAAAAGCGTACTCTGGTGTGGCTTTGTGCTCAGAGGGATGCTTCAGGGCCATCCATGGCTCGCTCAACCGCGGCATTCATGCCTTGAAAAGCCCTCTCAGCCTAAACTCAGCCAATGGTTTCAGTAGTACTTATCCGAGCGAGCCCCTTCTTTTTCTTTAATTGATTAACTTTGAATTCTTAGCCTTGCACGTTTCACTGCAGCGCGGACCTGATCAGGGGCTGTGCCACCCAAGTGGTTTCTGGCAGATACGGAGCCTTCTAAAGTGAGGACATCAAAGACATCAGCCTGTATCTGATCGGAAAATGCTTGTAACTCTTCCAATGACAGTTCAGCCAAATCTCTTTTGCTTTCAACGCCTAAACGGACGGCTTTGCCAACAACTTCGTGGGCATCACGAAATGGGACGCCAGCACGAACCAGGTAGTCGGCCAGATCAGTGGCGGTTGAAAAACCGCGTATGGCGGCTTCGCGCATGACTTCTTTATTTGTCGTGACGTGCTGCATCATATCGGCATAGACTTTCAACGAGCCTTTTAGGGTATCAACGGTATCGAATAAGGGTTCTTTGTCTTCCTGATTGTCTTTGTTGTAGGCCAGTGGTTGGCCTTTCATCAAGGTGAGGAGACTAATCAGGTGGCCATTGACGCGGCCTGTTTTACCGCGAACCAGTTCAGGCACATCAGGGTTCTTTTTCTGCGGCATTATGGAAGAGCCTGTGCAGAAGCTGTCGCTTAACTCAACAAAGTTAAATTGTGCAGAGGCCCATAATACCAGTTCTTCAGAAAAACGTGATAAGTGAGTCATTAATAATGCGGCATTGGCAGTGAGTTCAATGGCAAAGTCACGATCACTGACGGCATCCAGTGAATTTTCACAAATGCCTTCAAAGCCCAGCTCACGAGCGGTAAATTCTCGATCAATCGGATAAGTTGTACCTGCCAGAGCAGCTGCGCCCAATGGCATGATATTGACGCGCTTACGGCAGTCAATAAAACGACTGCGATCACGTTCAAGGTTTTCAAACCAGGCCAGCATATGATGACCGAATGTGACGGGTTGAGCGGTTTGTAAATGAGTAAAGCCAGGCATTATGGTCTCAGCTTCTTTTTCGGCCAAATTAATTAATGCTGTTTGTAAACGGATAATTTCACTGACAATGTGATCAATTTCGTCACGTAAATAAAGTCGAATATCAGTGGCGACCTGATCATTTCTTGAACGGCCAGTATGGAGCTTTTTGCCTGTGACACCAATGAGATCGGTCAGTGCTGCTTCGATATTCATATGAACATCTTCCAGCGTAATAGACCAATTGAACTCACCTGCCTCAATGGTTGATTTCACCTGCCCAAGACCATCAATGATTTGATCGCGCTCATTTTCTGTCAGAACACCCACATGGGCCAACATTTTTGCATGAGCAAGAGAGCCTGCTATATCTTGCTGGAACATACGCTGATCAAAGGTGACTGATGCAGTAAAAGCTTCAACAAAGGCATCTGTTGGTTCAGTGAAGCGACCATTCCAGGGCTTTTCAGCTTGTTGGACTTTGCTTGATGTGTTCTTTGAGGTATGAGTGGTATCAGACATGGTGGTTTATTCGTCCGTTTGTTTATTGTATAAAAATAATGAGGAATTGGTTTTATATTCGTTCTTGTTGCAAACAAAACGGCTATTATAAACTGAAATTAAGTAAAATAATTGTAAAATCATCAATTTATGTTTGTTTTCACAGATTTTTTATGTTCTGTGTACTATGCTGGACAATAATTTAAAAGCCTTTAGCTCAACTTCGTATCAGTGATACATTGCTTACTAAGGTACAGTGACTCGACATGAAAAACGATCAAATACTCAACACCGTCAAGCAAATTAATAGAGATAGAGTTGAAAGCTCATTATTTTTACCTGATTTTTGTTCTATAAAAATGGTTTTTTCAGTGGTTATCATCGGTGTCTTACTCGCTTTAATCTTGACCCTGGTGCCATTAAGAATGGATCAGCAGTTGTGGAGTGATTTTGCATTGATCTCCCTTTTTATCCAGTGGAATGGTCTAATGTGCAGCAGTGTTTTGTGTGTGTTAAGGCCCTTTTTTAAAAAATATTCTAATCAATTTGTGGCTGTAAGTAGCTATCTTGTGTTGCTGATAATGATTACCTTTCTTAGTGAAGTGACTTTTTATATTATCGAAGCCTACTACCTGACGAATATAATTTCTTCAGCATCTCATTGGGAGTTTTTAATTCATAACCTGCTCATTGGTGGAATCATTAGCGCACTTGCTTTGCATTATTTTTATATTCAGCATCAATGGCGAATGAAAGTTCAAGCGGAGAGTTATACAAAATTGCAATTATTGCAAGCAAGAATACGACCCCATTTTCTTTTTAATAGCATGAATACCATTGCTAGTTTGACCAGAAGCAAACCTGAAATGGCCGAACGTATTACTGAAGATTTAGCTGAGTTATTTCGTATGCTCTTTAGGGAAGACCATGAAATGATCAGCTGGTCACGGGAGCTTACACTCAGTGAGCATTATATTGACATTGAAAAACAGCGTCTGGATGAACGCTTATCCATCCGTTGGGACGTGTCTCAAATTCCTGCTGATGCAATGGTACCTGCTTTGATCCTGCAACCCTTACTTGAAAATGCAATTTTCCATGGAATTGAGCCTGAAATTAAGGGGGGCAGTATTGTTGTTATGGGCGACTTTGACAAAAAACAGATAAGAATTACGATACAAAACAGCAATAGTAAAAATTTGGTTCACCGTCAGGGAAATAAGATTGCTTTGGCCAATATTGAAGAACGTTTAAAGGTCCACTTTCAGGGTAAAGCATCAATTGCCTGTGAAGATAAAAACGATGAATATTTTGCTATTGTCACTATGCCGTATCAAACAAAAAATGATACTTAAACCCTAATAACCTGAAGCATTGACCTAACTTATGAAAATTCTTATTGCTGATGATGAGCCACTGGCTAGAGAAAGACTGTACCATATTCTTAAAGAAATTGATGATGACTATCAATTGGTTGAAGCGAGTAATGGTCTTGAAGCGATTGAACAGGTGAATCAGGAGGAGCCTGAAATTGTCCTGATGGATATCCGCATGCCTGGAATGAGTGGTCTGGAAGCGACACAGCACCTGATTGGTAGTGATAATCCGCCTGCCATCATTTTTACCACGGCTTATGATGAATATGCATTACAGGCTTTTGAATCACAGGCAGTTGATTATCTACTAAAACCTATCCGTAAAGAACGCCTGGAAAAAGCATTGAACAATTGTCGTAAGCTGAATAAACTTCAGTTGGAACAATTAGGGCAACAAAATCAGGAAATCACATATCGAACTCATATCAGTGCACAAATTAGAGGCACAATACTACTAATACCAGTTAAAGACATTTGTTGCTTTATGGCTGATCATAAGTACATTACCATCAAACATAATAAAGATGGAGAACTTGTTGAAACCATCATTGAGGAAACTCTAAAATCACTCGAAGAAGAATTTTCAAACCAGTTTTTACGTATTCATCGAAATGCGTTGGTACGAAAGGATAAAATAGAGGCATTAGAGAAACAGGATGATGGTCGAGTACTTCTTAAATTAAAAGGACTGTCAAATGGGTTTGAAGTGAGTCGCCGTCATTTATCCAGTGTACGAAAATTAATGAAATCCTAATTCCTCACATCCCAAAAGAGATTTCATATCTGGATGAGGGACTTTAGCCTTGCCTGCTCTTATTCATATTTTTTTATAATCTGGGCGAACCTGCTAGTGAAGAGCTTCAGGCAATCATCGCTGGTTAAACCCTGTGGATTTCAGAAATATTGTGGGCTGACTTTTGGCATAAAATCTGAAACTTGCTAGGTATTGATTGACTGGCCAACCTGTAAGCCAAATTGCTCATCCAGAGAAAATTCTATAATCAATTGGTCGACTGCAGATTGTCCGTGTTCCCGATTGATTTCTGCTAAAAGGACTCGAACAGAATTTCGGTTATATCCACCCCCCATTTCAACTTGAATTTTAATTAATTCTCTTGCTCTTTCTAATGTCATAATGTCCTCAATCTTTTTATTAGAGATGCGTTCATTTTACTCACATAAATTTCTGAAGCAATACAATATGATTAGGCTATCCCTAAATTGCATTCAGTGCAAAGTAATCAGTGACATAGAACAATGTATGAAATTAAACAACCTGCTAACATTACATTCGCTTTTATTTTGTCCTTTCTCTCTGGTGTGAGAGAAAGCATTCTGAAAAAAGGAAACTTTGATGCTATCTAAGCAAAAAATGCTTAATGTTGTAATATTCTTTTTTTGCTTTTTTATTGTGAATAATGTCCTCTCCAGCGATGAGTTCAACAAGAAAGAGCGAACACCTAAGATCGTAGTGAGTGTTGAGCCTCTTTATGAAATTGTTTCTACTCTATCTCATGGCATTGTTAAGCCTCAGGTTATTTACCTGAACTATAATGACCGACGTGAGCCATTGTCAGTCTGGCAAAAAGAGCAGATTAATTCAGCTGATATTATTATTCGTGCAGGCAGAGGATTTGAACCTTTATTGGACGACTATTTGAAACAACAGGGTGACAGACTGGAAAACAAAACCATTACTTTGTCATACTATATTCCCCTGTTAGATAAAGAAAATGGATACGATCATGTGCTTGCAACGGATCGCCAGGAAAAAAGTGATTTACGTTTTTGGATGGATCCACGCCTGCTTAAAATGCTGGCTATTTATATTGCACCAAGATTAGTCGTGATGGATCCAGAGCATCAGGAAGAGTATCTGGATAATGAAATTGTACTTAAAGATCAGTTAAAAAAAATTGAGAAAAAGATGCTGAAGCTTTTTAAACAATTGTCAGCAGAACAAAAAATGCTGTTTGCTCAGTTTAATCCTTATTTAAAGAATCGCTATTTAAGCTTTTCTGAAATCAAGGCAATGTCGCATTCCATAAAATTTCAGCCTGAGGTTGTTGCTTGTATTCAAGGGCGTTCCTTTGATGGGATCCCGCTTAATTTAGAATACACCGAGAAAGCCTTATATGCTTTGTTGCACACCTTAGAGCAATGCTCAAAAACAAAAGTATTAATCAACAGCTAACTCAACTGATAAAACCAGTGCTTAATGAAAGTCCTCAAAATAATGCCAACCAACATGTCATTTGTGGCGCTTTGGCAGTCTGGTTGTGACATATATGGCAGTTGTAGCTGGTTTATAATGAAACTTAAATTTGAAACTTCCCATTGATGTAATAAATATCATTTAAAATCAATAGGATAATCTTGCATATTAGATTTTTATTAAATAATGATTTATTGGCACAGTGGTTGCAGTAGTTATAGTACAAACAAAATAGAGTGAGTTGCAGACCACAATTTAAACTGTGGAAACAACTCCTCTTTTGTCGGTGTAAGCTCTTGTACGGTAAACGACCCTCCGTTTTACCGTACCTTTTTAATTTCCCCCTCCAATTTTATATTCCCTATATCAAAATGACATGTCACTGTCATGTCATAATTTTTCAGTCTATTTTTGTGTCATGACTTATTCTGTAATTTTCACCTTTACAAGAAATATAAAACAAAAATTCCATTATAAAACAATAGTTTAAATATATTTGTGGGATTGGCATAGACAATGCTTTAGTATAAGTCAGGAACGGAATATGTCTGAGTTATAGCTCTTATTTTTTCGTTTTGTCGGTAACCTGAAGTTGGGCTTTTTGGGCTTAAATTCAGGATTTAACATTTTTATGTTGTCAGGATTGCTCAACCGCCCTTTTGATAAAGGCCTTTGGTTGGGCTTTTTTTTTGACTTATTCTTCTTCCATTTTACTAATTCTTTGTAAATAGCGGTATAAGGTTCGTTCACTGATCCCTAACTCTTGTGCTGCAGATAAGCGGTGCCCATTATGACGCTCAAGTGTTTGTTGGACCGTTGCTAAATCAGGTTTACGAGGTTTTATAGAGTTTTGCTTATAAACGGGTAACCTTCTGTCCTCTTCTACTTGAGTGGGAAAGTAGGGGGGAATATCGGTTGGGAAGTCTCCGACATCAACGTCATCGAATTCATTGCTAAAAAGATGATGACTGTTCTTATCTATGGTGAGATGCTCTTCAGAAATGAACTCCCCTGCTGATAATATGACGGCACGCTCCATAATGTTACGTAACTCCCTGATATTACCAGGAAAGTCATATGATGAAAGGATCTCAATAATATCCGATGGCAGTGGTATGTGCTGTGCACCATCTTCCAGCTTTTGTAAAAAATGTTCTGCAATGGCAGGTATATCAGCTTTACGTTCTCTTAAGGGTGGCACGTGTACGGGAAATGTGGCGAGGCGATAATAAAGATCCTGGCGGAATTTTCCTTCTTTAACCATTTTTTTAACATCCTGGTTGGTCGCAGCAATGATGCGGACATCAACATCAAAGTAATGGGTGCCACCAATCCGTCTGATGGTACTGCTTTCCAGAACACGCAGTAACTTGGTTTGTAAATCTAATGACAGTTCACCGATTTCATCAATAAAAAGAGTACTTCCATGAGCAGATTCAATCAGGCCAATCTTTTGTTTTAAAGCACCAGTAAAGGCCCCTTTTTCATACCCAAAGAGCTCACTCTCAATTAACGTTTCACCAATGGCACCACAGTCGACCACAATCATAGGCTTATTGTTTCGCTTAGAATAATGATGGATATAGTTTGCCACACAATCTTTGCCCACTCCGCTCTCACCCTCAATAAAGACGGTCGAAAGAGTGGGGGCGACACGGTGCAGGATATTGATCAGACGCAAGATTGCAGGGGTTCGACCCACCAAAAGTTGTGGATCTTTTTCTTCTTGTGGAATGGTGACCATAGTCTCACCCATATAATGAATTTCACCTTCGTCATTATGAATTGGGCTGGCACTGATCTGAACCTGTTCTTCTTCTTCACCATGTTTGTGGATGTGTAGAACACTGGTGGATTTTCCTGTGCGCATGACTGTTTCTAATGGGCAATGCTCACCATGCTGGCTGCAGGGGGAATCGTAATTATGAGATACCTCATAACAGAACTTGCCTTCAAGATTTTTTTGAGTTTGAAAGGAACTTCGATAAGCTTTGTTGGAAGCAACAATTTGATAGTGCCGATCAATAATGACGAAAGGTTCATTAAAGATATTGATGAGATCATCACAAGATGGTTTAGAAATATCATCGCTTTTTAATTGGATACATTCTGCTGATGATAAATTGTTTGGAAATGAATTTTTCATGAGACTGCTTTTGATTATTGAACTTTTTATTATTACAAGGGCCAGGAGCCTTTGTGCAGGTGCATGTCAAAGTCCATTTTTTTGTCATGACAGTTTTATTATAGAGACATTTATCAATAATGTATCAAATAAGCTCATTTATTTTTGATGGCACTTCAAAATAGATTAAATTATTGTCTAAACAGACACTTGCCATGACCTAGTTGTGAAAAAGGTTTATGTGTAGAGAGGCACTCACTTTTATCTTTTTTGTACTGCTTTATATATAAGAAGAGTCATTTTATTGATCTGGATCAATAAAATTTGACTTTTTCCTCAAAATAATCTTAAATGACATATAAATCATTGTTTTATAACCATATTTTCTACAAGGTTATTTATCTATGTTGGCACATAACTTCATACAATGAGGGTTTTCAAAGCAAGCCAGACGAATAAATAACGACAAGGAGGACATTATGTCCAAGGTAACAATTTACGATACACCCATGCTCGATGAGCTGGAAAATGGCGAATGGCCTAGCTTTATTACATCATTCAAACGTTTAAGAGACGATCATCCTGATGAGCGTATCAATTCAATGGTTGGCGGACTGCTAGGTCAGCTAGAACATTCATATGAGACCCGTATGGGGTGGTGGAAAGGCGGAACTGTCTCTGTCTTCGGTTATGGCGGTGGTATTATCCCGCGCTTCTCTGAAGTTGCCGACCATTTTCCAGAGTCTAAAGAATTTCACACCGTTCGAGTTCAACCACCAGCGGGTAACTTTTACACCGCAGATATCCTAAATCAGCTTGCTGATGATTGGGAGCAACACGGTTCTGGTCTGCAAACCTTTCATGGTCAGACTGGTAACATTATGTTTATTGGTTCAACGACTGCTGAAATGCAGCCTTTCTTTGACAAAGTTAACTCATATGGTTTTGACTTAGGTGGTGCAGGTCCTTGTGTTCGTACTGCAATGGCTTGTGTGGGTGCTGCACGTTGTGAACATTCATGTACTAATGAGCACGGCATGATGCGTCATCTGGTTAATGAATTTCAAGATGATCTTCACAGACCAGCTTTGCCTTATAAGTTCAAGGTAAAAGTATCAGGTTGCCCAAATGACTGTACTAATGCGATTGAACGTGCCGATATGGCCGTTATTGGTATTTGGCGTGATGAAATGAAAGTCGATCAAGAAGAAGTGAAAGCTTTCGTTGCTGATAAAGGCCGTGACTATGTCATTGACAATGTGACTGACCGTTGTCCAACCAATGCAATAAAATTAGCTGATGATAATACTCTTGTTGTAAATAATAAAGAATGTGTTCGTTGTATGCATTGTATTAATGTGATGACTAAAGCACTAGCTCCTGGTGATGATACAGGTGTCACTGTTCTGATTGGTGGTAAGCGTACCCTAAAAATTGGTGACATGATGGGTACTGTTGTAGCACCTTTCTTGAAAGTTGACACCATGGAAGAGATTGAATACCTGGTTGAATTAACGGGTGAAATGATTGATTTCTTCGCCGAAAATGCACTTGAGCATGAACGTACGGGTGAAATGATTGAGCGTATTGGCCTGGTTAACTACCTTGAAGGTATCGGTCTTGACCTGGATCCAAACATGGTGAGCGAGCCTCGTCAGTGTTCCTATGTCCGTATGGATGGTTGGGACGAAGAAGTTAAGAAATGGTACGACAAGAAAGCTGAAGCAGCATCTGCTTAATCTTCGTTACTTTTAGGTAGCCCATTTCCGCAGGATTATGGTGCTTCTAAAGGTGCTCTTGAAGGTAAGAATAGCTATAAAAATGCCCATTAGATGAAGTTCTGATGGGCATTTTTTATGGGTGTTTATTCCACTGTATAGTGTTTAATTTTATCCAGTCTAATTTCCAGCAACTCTCCTGATTCATTGGTTGCCATTAAAAATTCTGCCTTTTCATTCTTTCTACGTGTAATAACGTCATTGGGTTTTAAGCGAGTGGTTTGTTCCCTGTCGGAATGATTGGATTCGACATAACAGACTAAAAGAGATTTACCATGCATTATGGCTAGCTCAAGCTCACTGTACATTTCGCAAGATACGGTTTGATAAAGATCGATGTTTTTCATGTTAGTTTAGCTTCGTGTATTCTCGGCTTAATGGTCGTCATTAATTGCTTCAGGTTCCAGGCATAAATAATTTTCTTGCTTAAAGCGTGGAGTACATATGCACAAAAAAACAAGTTCAGATTCACCACAGTTTTCTATTTTTTGAGGGATGCCAGGCGGTATAGTAACCACATCTAAGTGGCTCACGTTTTCAGGTGATGAGTTGTTAACATAGACCTTCCCCTGACCATTGAGAATCACATACCGCTCTATCGTGTGTTTGACTGCATGCAACTGAGTGCAAACACCGATAGCGATAGAGGCTCTTGCGATAGAGCAGTTTTCATCTTCAGAATGGTTTAATAGTTCATTAATATCGCAACGTTCTGATGTTGAAAGTTGCTTGCTGGGATCATAGTGCTTGATGTAAGGCATATTACATTTAACCCTTCTTCATTAATCGAATTTTTTTTGTGAAAAAATCATAATATTGATGAATGATTAATCCAGATAATACACAGATGGTACCTAATACAATAGAATCTGTAATGGTTTCATGATTAAACCATTTTCCTAAAAATAGTGCTGAAATGGGTGTAATCAATGTTGCCAGAGCCACAGTAGAAGGTGATAATCTGGAAAGTACATAGTAATAACTGACAAAGCCAACCACTGAGCCCATGACGCCCAAATAAATAATAGACCAGAGTGTTCTTGAGGGCAATTGTTCTGGTAATGGATCGCCAAATAAAAAATAGCTGATTGCAAACAAGGGCATGGAATACAGTAATCCTCCCGCTGTGACAATGAGTGCTGGTAATGGCTCATTAAGACGTTTGATCCAGACGGCACTCCAGGAATGCAATGTGACAGAGCATAGTACGGCAATAATGCCCAATAGTGCTTGCTCACCAAGGCTGATCCTATCGATAAAAATAATGGCTAAGCCAATAAGTCCCATCAAGGCCCCTATTATTTTATTCAAACTGAATGAATCTGAACTTAACAAAAATAAAGTAAAAGCAGCCGTAATGATAGGACTTAAGCCAAATAGTACTGAAGTGAGGCCTGAGGGGATAAATTGAGCGCCCCAATAAACCAGCATCATAGCACCATAAATTGCCAATGCAGAAGCCTGATAAACCTTGCGTGCTTTTTGATGCATAGGAATATTTTTATGCACGAACAAAGTCAGTAGGACAGCAAGGCTTGCACCAATAAACATTCGTACCGATAAGCCTGCAATAAAATCAATGCCCTGAGAACTCCATTTGATTGCAAGTGGTGTTGTGGACCAGATAATGATCATGGCCAAGTAAGCAATGATGATCAATGTTGTGTTTTTAGTGTTCATTTTTTTTGCCAATCATTGCTCTTGCACATGGATGTGCAAGAGCAATATTAAGATTATCCCAGGCCAAAAAAAAAGCCACAGATTTTTATCTGTGGCTTAACTTTTTCTGAAACAAAAGTGTTGTTTTTAATCTATCCTATCAGGGATAAGCTAAATGAAAATCAACGAAGAGAAAAGTACACAGATGTCGTCTTTTGGTCATTATAAAATTTAAAAAGACATTTCTATTTGAGTTACTCGCATACCAGCGTCGCACAGAGACGAAGCAGTGTGCCATGGGTTTGAGTAGTACTCGAAATGTGCTTGTGTTCATTGATTTCATAATTATAGATTGCTTTAAAATTTGATTTTTGTCAAGAAATGATTATTGAAAAAAAATTTGTAAGAAATCTCTTAATGCTTGAGCCAAGGCTTGCTTTGACTTTCTAATAATATTATCTATAGTTAATATTATGCATTGTATTTATGTAAATAATTGTTTTATTTATTAGTTTTTAAAGAGTGATAGTAATAAACGTGGCAAAAAAAATTGGTCGTTTTAATCAGGTCAGAGAACTAGGTAAAGGCACTCAGGGAGTTGTCCATCTTGCAGTTGATCCTGTTTTACAAAGAAATGTCGCCATAAAGTCACTGCATTTTTCCGATGTGAGCAATGCGGCAGATACGAAAAAAATGTTGCTCAAAGAAGCACGTACTATCAGTAAAATGATTCATCCCAATATTGTTTCAATTTATGAAGCGGGAGAAGATGATAAAAAGAACCCCTACCTGGTTTTTGAATATGTCAGTGGTCAGTTACTCACTGATGTCATGAAGAAAAAAGGCATGATGACTGTGAAAGAGGCTTTAGCATTGCTAAAACCTGTCATTGAAGCAATCAGTCATGCAGAGCAACAAAATATCATTCATTGTGATTTAAAGCCTGCCAATATTTTAATTAATGATGATAATATCCCCAAGGTAATGGATTTTGGTATCGCTCGTGTACTCTCTAAACAGAAATCTAAAACCGATGGGTTTTTTGGCACGCCACGTTATATGCCGCCTGAATATATTCGTGAACAAATGGTCACTGCCAGTAATGACTCTTATGCTTTGGGTATCATTCTTTATGAAATGTTAACGGGCAAATCTGCTTTTATGGGTAATAATATTAAACAGATTATTAGTAAAGTTTTAAATGAAACGCTCTCCCCTCCTTCAAGGTTGAACTCCGATATTGATGCGTATTTTGAAAGTATTATTTTAAAAGCCATTGATAAAAAACTTGAAAACCGTTACCAAAGTAGCAGTGAGTTTAATACGGCTATTGATGACTATTTGGAAACTCAAGGTGCAGGCATTACTCAATCCAGTAAGGCACAAGATGCCACTATTGAGTTTTTGCTTCGAAGAATGAAACGTAAAAAAGATTTTCCAGCTTTGTCAGAATCTTTATTTAAAATAAATAAGATTGTGGACGAAGATGAAAAAGGTTTTGATGCATTAGCGGGCGCCATTGTTGAGGATTTTGCTCTCACAAATAAAATTTTGAAGATAGTCAACTCAGCTTATTATCGGCGTAGTGGTGGTGAAGTTAAAACCATTTCAAGAGCGGTGATGATGTTGGGCTTTGATGCCATTCGTTCCATTGCAGTGAGCTTGATTTTGATCGATCATCTGCATGATAAGTCTCAGGCAAAGCAACTCAAAGATCGTGTTGTATCTTCACTCTATAGTGGTGTTTTTGCTAAAAATCTTGCCGATAAGTCCCATCTTATTAATAAAGAAGAAGTCTTTCTCAGTGGAATTTTTCATAATCTTGGGAAATTATTAGCTATTTTTTATTTTAATGAAGAGTCAATGGAAGTTGAACAGCTGGTTGAAGGGGGGGGGATCAGTGAAGAAGATGCGGCTATTCAAGTCCTGGGTGTTTCTTATCCTCGACTTGGGACAGCCATTGCTAAAGAGTGGGAGTTGCCACACTATATTGTTAATACAATTAAACCCTATAATACCAAAGCCAATAGCAAGCGATTGCAGTTAAATGACGAAGAAAAAATGCATGCCATCAGCAGTTTATCCAATGAACTCACTGGCTTGATTGAAAAAACGGATGACTCAATTGATTGGAGGAAAAAATCGGTCTCGTTATGGAGACAATATACACCTCAGTTGGATTTGAATGATCAAGATCTGGTCTCATTAGCGGATCAGGCAAAAGAAGATCTGATCGATCTTAATTCGATTTTAAATATTAGCATGTCTAAATCATCAATTATTGAGGGCTTGGATAGTGATGCAGTGTCTGAAGGTGATAAGCAGTTGCATGTTGAAAAAACAATTGTGCTTGAGACGACAGAAAAGCTATCGGAAAAAGAGATTAATGAAAAGTTAAAATCAGCCTTTTCTGATCAAGGTGCAAGAACCCATCAACAAAGCCAGGATGGTGCTTCTCAGGGTATTGTTGATAATGAAGAAAACTCTGATCCAGAAACTATCTTAAGAGCTGGTATTGATGATATCAGTGCAATGTTGACGGATGAATACAGTGTGACGGGTATTTTTCGTCTTTGTCTGGAAGTGATGCATCGAGCATTTCAGTTTGATCATGCCGTGGTTTGTATGGCTAATAATAAAAAGAAAATAATGGAAGGGAAATTTGGCTATGGTATTAATAATGCCTTTTTAGCTCAGTTTCAATTCCCTATGAAGTATAAACCTGATGTCTTTCATCTGGCATTGGAAAAAGGTGTTGATGTTTTGATTGCAGATACACAAGATGAAAAAATATTAAAGAAAATACCTGCCTGGTATCAACAAATTATTGAAGCAGAAAGCTTTATTGTTTTGCCCGTTATGGTGAAAAAGAAAGCCATTGGTTTATTTTATGGTGATCGTTTCAAATCGGGTGAATTGCTGATTAAACAACATGAACTGAAATTAATGCAGCAGCTGAAATTTTTGGCCTCAGAAGCATTGATAAAAAAATATCAGCGCTAAACCACTACTCTTAAGTAAATTCGCTTGATTTTTAATGTTATGTACGTAAATCTGGAGTGTTTTTACTCAGGTAAAATCGATGATAATAATAGAAATATTATCTTCACCACCTGCAAGGTTGGCTTCAATCACTAGTTGCTCAGGCAGTTTTTCAGGGTCACGTTCAAATTGTATCAGCATATCCAGTATCTTTTCATCGCTCACCATTGTTGTCAGCCCATCTGAGCACAGAAGCAGTTTTTCTCCTTTTTTGGCAGGATAGAGAGAAACATCGGGAGCAACTTCTGGGTATGGGCCTAATGCTTTGGTTAAGACGTTTGCAGAAGGCTTATCACCTTCAAAGCATTTGTCTTTCCAAAGTTGGAGTAATGAATGATCCGTGCTGATTTGAGTTAATTCTTGCTTGTGGTAGGAGTATGCTCTGCTGTCCCCCACATTGAAAATGACCGACATTTTCTTTTCAGGTAAATACCAGCACCCTACAATGGTGGTTCCCATTCCCTTGCCTTCACGAAGACCGCGAGCATTATTGGCTTTATTAATCGTGACGTTTGTTTCTTCAATGGCAGCAGTGACAGCTGAAACTTCAGGAAATTCAACATCACTATTTGATGATTGGCCAGGGTTAAATTTTTTTGTTAAAGCATTTTCAACGATATCTGCCGCCATTTTACTGGCGACTTCTCCTGCCTGATGGCCACCCATTCCGTCAGCAAGAATAAAGAGCGAATTTTCAGGATTCAGACGTATGTTATCTTCGTTATGCTTTCTGGAACGACCTGTATCCGTCAAGCCATAGGCTGTACATTTTATTGAAAGGAAGCGTGCTAGCATAAATTCTCTAAATACCTTAAGTGAAAACCGATTATTCTAAGTGTTATAAAAAAGTCTGTTCATGTAATCATAGTCTACTTTGAAAATAAAGCACTTCTTAAACTTCTGCTTTCTAGCAGCAGCCTTCGCTAGAACTGGTATCTATAGAATCTGAGCCATTAAAAGGTAAGGCTGTTCCACAGCCAGAAAAAATACCAAAATGGGTGTTCATATCACCATAAAATTCAAAATGTGTTTTAAAGCGTGAATCATATAACATTTTCCAGGTGTTGCCGCACACAGGAAAGTGACGTCCTTTTTCAATTGTGTGGTGTTTATCCAGGATGAAGACTTCCTCGTGATGGATAATACCGCCTTTATACACAACTGATTGTCCATAATCTTCACAATGACTTTCCAGATCATTGAGCTTAAACAAACGATAGGTGGCAGAAAAGAAATCAATGTGTCCAATGAGTTGCTCAATCTCAGTGTTATCAATTGCTAATGGGCGATCCTCGACGAGTCTGGGATCAAGAAAACCACACTTTTTGGAAAGATTCAAAAAGTCGTTCCAATAGAGTGCGCCACTTAAGCATTCACCATATAAAATGGGATCTTTAACCAGTTCATCAGGTACTCGCCGATCACTATAAACATCGGAAAAATAAAGTTCACCGCCAGGTTTTAAGACACGATAGGCTTCTTTTAGTACAGATTCTTTATCAGGTGACAAGTTGATGACACAGTTTGAGACTATAATGTCAAAGCTGTTGTCTTCAAGTTCAAGTTCATCCAGTTTTTCAATATAGCCTTTTTTAAAGGCTATATTTGGCTGTTTGTAGCCAAAAGCCTCGGTATGATAATCAATGTATTTATTGGCAATATCCAATTGTTCATCGGTCATATCAACGCCAAGGACAAAGCCTTCTTCACCAACCAGTTGAGAAAGAATATAGCAATCACGGCCAGAGCCACTGCCTAAATCCAGGATGCGCATGCCTTCCAGTTTTTGCGGCCGTACCAGTCCACAACCATAATAGCGGGAAGCCACTTCTGCATGTATTTTACTCATAGCCTGTTTTAAGTGTTCAGGCATATTGGTATCGGTGCAACATGCATCTGTTTTTAAATCCCCAGAGGATTGTAGTACTTTTCCGTAATAATCTTTTACATCTTCAAACATACTGCGCTTTCCTAAAAATTCAGACATGGAAATAATATACAAAAACACTTAATAAAGAAAGTGACACAAGCCTTTAATAAACGGTGTGCTCAATTTCTTGAATAAGTCAGTTTCATCTCCTATTCTTAAAAATAATGACTTATTTTCAAGAAATTTAAAGTAATTATTTGATTAGTCGATGTATTTATTAAAAATGATTTGATGAAATCTCACAATTGTATTATCTGCAATATTTTCTATTAGGTTAATTAAAGTGAAGCATATGTAATGGAAATACCACCTATTTATTGGACATTATTGGGTGAAATTGCGCTGGTACTGATTGGTGTGCTGAGTACTGTGATTCTTGTTGTTCTCAAAGATCGGAAAAAACTCAAAGAATATTCAAGTTACCTCAAAGAGGTGATTAATAAGTTAAAGAAAAAGCTGGCACAATCTGAGACTGAGCAGGATCAGGAAAGAGTGCTTGAGCTACTAAATGCGCTTATTGAGCATGTTCGTGAGCAATATCAAGCTCAATTCGGCAATAGAATTGCACCTGAAGCGGGTGAAGAATCTGCAGATGATCTTCCCTCGGTTGAAAAATTTGTCTTTATTGCGGGCTTTCAAACAATTATTGCTGAGTTAAGTGCGCTTGAAAATAGTAATGATCCTGAAACCGCATGGACAAAAATTCAAAATGAATTGACACCACTGTTTCAAAATTACCTTGACCCTATTCTTTGTGAACAAAAGGAGATAGTGCAATCCATTTCTCAGGATACGGATGATGAGAGCTTAAAAATACAGCTTGAAAATGCCAATAAGCGCATTGATAATCTCGAAAAATTTAAGCAACTTTACTTTGATCTGCAAAGTAAATTAAGCCAGAGTGTTGCAGAAATTGAGGCTTTGAATCAGCAGTTATTGGAGTTATCAGAAGGCAGTGATAAATATGATGAGATTCAGGTTCTTATTGAAAAAAATAAAACTCATTACTTAGAAATGGGGCAAATGATTGGTATGGACAAAGAGCAGCATCATGCCAGCGTTGCCAATACAATGGACTATAGTGATGCCATTATTAATGAGCGTAAGGACGAAATTAAGCGCTTAAAATCTCAGATTTCACAACAATTTGAAGATATTTGGGAATTACAGAATCGAGTTGTGGAGCCTGACTCAGAGACACCAAAACCTGAAGAACTCAGTGCTGGTATAGAAACAATTTCCCGTAATTTAAAAGATGCTGAAATGTGTATTGAGACTATGGATATGGAAATACAAACCTTGACGTCAGAAATTACAAATTTAAGAAATCAGTTAAAAGATCGTGATGACAGTAGCGAGAGTATTGTTCCACCTGAGCATGTGATTGCATTAGAAGAAAAAGAGACAATGATTGCTCGTTTTTCCCAGGAAAGCAAAGAGTTGCTGAGTTGTATTACGGGCCTTGAAGATGATAATCAACATCAAAGTGAGCGAATCAGAGAGCTCGAAGCGAAATTAGCAAGTAGACCTTAGGATAGAATAGTAAAATGCTTATTATTTTTGGCAGCATGTGCAGTAAACGGTACTGCGATTGCCTAATCTAATTTCTTTTAATGGTTTCTTGCATTTCACACAAGGCTGATCTTTACGTCCATATACAAGCAGTTCCTGTTTAAAATACCCTGGCTTTCCAGTCCCGCCCACAAAATCTTTTAGAGTGGTTCCACCCTGTGAGATGGCCTCTTTGAGTATTCTTTTACTTTCAGTGCACAGCTTTTCATAGCGCAGCTTACTGATCTTACCTGCAGCTCTTTTAGGATGAATACCACTGGCAAATAGTGCTTCATTGGCATAAATATTACCAATGCCGACTACTATTTTACTGTTCATAATAAATTGTTTAACGGCAACAGTTTTTTTTCTGGAGAGGTTAAAAAGGTCGTCCGCATTAAAATCATCTGACAATGGCTCAGGGCCTAAGTGATTTAGTAAGGGGTGAGCATCAATAGGGGCTGTGGTCCACAACACTGCTCCAAAGCGTCGAGGGTCTTTTAGGCGAAGTGCATTACCATTGTTAAAGCACAGCTCAACATGATCGTGCTTGTCATAAGGACTTTGGGGATCGGTAATTCTAAGGCTGCCAGACATACCCAGATGAATGATCAGTGTGCCATTATCCGTGAAAAATAAGAGGTATTTAGCCCGACGTGTGATTTTAACAAAGCTTTGCTGCGTCAGTTGTTCTGCCAGTTCTTCAGGCACAGGCCAGCGAAGACGTGGGTTTCGAATGTTCACTTGGGTGATGGGAGAATTGCGAACGTGCGCATGTATTCCCTGGAGTGTTGTTTCAACTTCAGGGAGTTCAGGCATTGATACGAGTACTCATGCCTGAATCATAAATTTGCCTACAGCAGAGATCGTGCGGGTCTAATTAAGCTGTTGTTATTCACGGTTGTCAAAAACACCGACAGGGCGATTGAAAGTATAGTTTAAAGGAGCTTCAACAAGCACATCACCTGTTTCACCAAAGTTTTCACCAGGAACACTGAAAAGTAAGCCAAAACCCTGAAGTATAATACCCGCGGCACTGCCAACAATGCCTAAAGGACGGGCCATTAGTAAATCGACGACAACATCTTGATCGTCTAACGTTTCCGAGTCGTAACGATATTCTGCAAAACTAACGGATGCAGCAGAGAGTAATAGAGCAAAAAGCACGGTCGCTATTATTGTTTTCATTATTTTCCCACTTCTTTTTTTGACGTAACTAATTTTTAAATACAGCATTTTTTATTAATCGGGTTAAAATCTCAGTTAATTATTTAATCAGCGCTAATTAAGAGAGACAGATATACTCCAATAATAGTCAGGTAGTTTCTCTAAAGCAAGTTTAAGAGCTTGAAAGTATTAATTCATTCACATTTTTTATTAAAAATAGTGCGTTAGAGGTACCTTTTGTGTCAATTTCTATAATTTAATACTGGATATCTTCCTGGTAGCTGTTAATTATTGGGCAGGCATCCTTGATGGAGTCTCTTTAGATGTTTTCTGTATTGAAAGCTCAGTCAGTTGTTTTAACATCTGAGGATTAATCCAGTAGGCAACTTGAATGTCTGTACGAAAAAGTTTAATTTGTTTACCATCCTGGATGATTAGGTACTGAATGGTTTGCATTGCAGAGTCAGTTTCACCAAAGGGTACGAAGCGGATGGTCACACTGGGACTTTTTAGTAATTCAGCATTATTGATAGAAAAGGACACCTTAGTTTCTACTTTTTTTGCTTTGCTTTGTTGCCAGGACTGGATCAGTTGAGCAACACTATCAGGCGAAATGTGAGTTGCACTGCTGGTGAGTTCCCAGCGGTTATGAGTGAAATGCAGTTCATTGTCAGGCCAAACAATACTCTTGAGCGAAGCCTGTGGTGGAATAAGTGCGGGAGAAATGAAAGTATCCAGGTTTGCTCTTAATTGATAAAAAATGACTCCATTGATTAAGTGTACGGTGTTATTGCCTGAATGAATATTGTCATTAATGTTCATTGCATACCGCTGACGATTGATGGGATCTTCGCTGCCTAGAGTGAGCTCCGTCTCATTGAGCCAAACTGAGACGAAGGGCTTATCCAGATGATAACGGCTTAATTCGTTATTCTCAATTTGAAATTGAGAATAACTGCGCTTCTGAGCCAGTTTTGTAATAGTGTCTACACGTAAGGTATTAGCAGGTAATCGGTAAGGCTCGTGCATAAACCAGCCATTTTTTTCTTTCTTGAGTTTAATGGCGCCAATATCCTGGCGTTCAAGAATAATGGTCGTGATCGCTTTGCTTTTTAGTGGGCTCAGGTAGTGAATCACTGTCTGGTGAAGGCCAGGCTGAAACCAGGCAATAAGAGACAAAATAATGACAATAAAAAAAAGAATGCCATTGGTCCTGGCGAGTGGATTGAATTTGTTTTTAAGCAGTACCATTATCGATTGCGCCTCTTGAACCAAATCAAACTGCCTGTTAGAGCGAGCAGTCCTGGTATGATGAAGAGAAAGAACCCCCCCAGTAAGGACAGCATATTGGGCGATAGTTCTAAAATAATGTCATCTTTAACTCGGTTTGGAATGCTAATAAATTGTTCATCATGACTGAGCCAGTTAAAAATATTAAGCCCCAGATCCAAATTACCAGCATTTCCCAAAAAAGTATTGGATAAGAAATCTCCATCACCCATCACAATAATGCGTTGCTCTCTTGTACTTCCTGGTGTTTTGTTTTGTCCAGACTTGAGGCTAATGTGACGAGTTAATACCATGCCAATTGTAATGGGGCCAATAATATCCAAAAGTTCGCTAAAATGAACCTGATCATTGAGAGGTGATGTCTCAATCCAACTGCGATCAATGGTGGTTAAAAAAGGTTGTGCATCAAAATTGTCATTGAGTGGTGTTGTGGATGAAGCATGTAAGGGTTTTTCTAGCGCTTGTGACTCCTGGTCAGTGACGGGTTTGCCCTCTTCATTATCCATGTAGTTTGGCAGGCGTTCAATGCCAGCGGCTTGTGGAAATAAAGTCACCGTTGAAAAACCATTATTAATTGGGTGTCGTGGATAGTCTGTGACTATGGCGTAATCAGGGCGTGTGATGCCATATTGTGCCGTGGTGGGATCCACAATGACACCATCCAGAAATTCAATGCCCAGTCGTTCAGAAAGAGGTAATAGACCATGCATGGGATTATTTTGAGTGACCTTGAGTGGTTCTCCCAGCCACAATAAATTGCCTCCAGCTTTAACATAGTCAATAATTAAACGCACTTCACCAGGTAAAAAAGCTGCCTGAGGCCCAGCAATAACTAAAACTGATACATTATCGGGAATACTCATTTGCTTAGCAAGATTTAAGCTTTCCACCTGGAAGCCCTGCTTGCTCAAGTGACGGGTAAATATATTCAGATCAAAATTAGCCTCATGCTCAGGACTACGTTCACCATGACCTTGAGTAAAGACAATGGTGCGCTCCTGAGAACGCATAAGACGGTGAAAAGTATTACTCAGATCTTGTTCAGATAATTCCGTTAAATGTTCTTGCCTGCCCTGATAGTGGATAATCATTTCACCATCCACAACAATGTTTAAGCTGCGAATTTTTTCAGGATCGGCATTTGGGTTGATAAAGCTCAGTGTTATATCGGGTTTAATCTGTTGATATCGTCCAATGAGTTCTCGCACAGATTGTTTAATGCGTGAATTACTGGTGTAAGAGGTTATTTCAATGGGGGCGTCAAGTGTTTCCAGTAATTGCAGACTGATTTCATTGAGTGAATTTTGACTATTGACGGTCCAATCGGCCAAATAAACGTAGCGGTTGCTTAAGTAAGCTAAGAGTCCAATAATAATGAGAAATAAAAGGGTAAAAAGAAAATTATGCCACCTTAAATATCGAGTCGAATGATTATTAATTTCCATAAAGCGTATCTTTGATGTGATCCTTAACGGTTTTTTTTATATCTCTAATGTGGAAGACGCAGGCGTTCAAGGCGGCGCACACTGAGGACTAAAAAAAGACAAATAAATAAAAGATAGTAGGCGATATCTGCTGTTGAAAAAATACCTTTCAGTAAGGGGTCAAAATGATTGAGTAGTGAAAGCCATCTTAGGACACTTTCTCCCCCCACGGCAATGGTGGCTTCCATATCCGTCCCATCGGCCCAGTTTATTATCCATAAAAAAAGTAATAAGCCAAAGCTGCTGACTGCAGCAATGGCAGGTTGTCGGGTTAAAGTGGACATATAAAGTCCCGCTGCAGCAAAGGAAGCTAAAATCAGAGTAAGGCCCAACAATGCAGAAAACAACTGCCCCAAATCAATGGCTGCTCCTAATAACAATGACAGAGGCATGAGTGATATCATTAAGATAAGAATGAACAAAAAGCCCAAGACGCCTAAATATTTACCTAAAATAATCTGTGTCATAGAAATGGGTGCACTGAACAGTAGTGGTAATGTTTGATTTTTTTGTTCCTCACTGATTAACCGCATGGTCAGTAATGGCACAATGAGCAATAAAACAATGGCAGCTCCCCCCAATAAGGGGGCAATAACCAAATCAGTGAGGCCTGGCGAATCTTCCAAAACGGATAATTTGGCTTGCAGTTGTGTATAGGTTTCCAACTGGCTGAGAAATTGATAGCACATAATCAGCTGCATCACTGTCAGCATTGCCCAGGAAAGGGGCGATAAAAACAGACTCTTGAGTTCACGTAAGGCAATGTGCTTAATCACTTTGAAGGTCCTGCAATGCTCTGCTCTTGCCCTGATGTGGATTCAGATGTTTCAACACAGGTCAATGACATGAAAATGTCTTCAAGAGTTTGTTTTTCGGGAAAGATTTCATACAGGCCCCAATGATTCTGATTGGCCAGTGTAATCAGTTGCTGAGAGGTCTGAATAATGGGCTCTTCACTGTTGTCATGCTCATTTTCAGTGGTAGAACTCTCAATATTGGAACAGTGT
Source organism: Gammaproteobacteria bacterium (assembly GCA_016744395.1). Lineage (GTDB taxonomy): Bacteria > Pseudomonadota > Gammaproteobacteria > GRL18 > GRL18 > GRL18. The sequence continues at coordinate 142,133 of JADGEK010000001.1, forward strand.
AAAATTAAGCTGTGACCATCGTATTGTACTGTACTGATATTGTCCAATGCTTCTATTTGAGACACATCGACAGGATGAGTGCAGCTCATACGTAAAGTCTGAGTTTGCATCTGTTGAGTCAGTTGTTTGATTGAAGCATTGAAAACCAGCTGACCTTGATTGATGATCTGGACATTATCACAGATCGCCTGGATTTCGGGCAGGATATGGCTGGAGAGCATAACACTATGCGTTTGGCCTAATTCTTTAATGAGCTTGCGGATTTCAACCATTTGAATGGGATCCAGGCCCACGGTTGGTTCATCCAAAATGACAATGTCAGGTGAGTGAATAATTGCCTGGGCAATTCCGACTCGCTGTTGATAACCCTTAGATAAGTTATTGATGACACGCTGACCATGGTCACTTAAGCCACAGCGCTCTTTAGTCATGAAGACCGCTTGTTTGACACTGGACTTGGCAACTTGATTCAGTTGAGCGCAATAATACAGATATTCATCAACGGTGAGTTCTTTGTAAAGTGGCGGTGTATCAGGCAGGTAGCCAATTTTGGCTTTGGCTTCAAGGGGGTTATCTAACAAGTCCATGCCAGCAATTTTAATACTGCCGTGGGTGGGTGATAAATTGCCTGTCAACATTTGCATGGTTGTTGATTTGCCAGCACCATTTGGTCCAAGGAAGCCTAGCAC
>JADGEK010000001.1:142921-148534 GCA_016744395.1 Gammaproteobacteria bacterium
GTTAAAACAGCCTATATTGCCAATAAGGGGTTTGCAGATGTTTTAACCATTGGTCGTCAGGCACGAAAAGAACTCTATAATCTTTGCCCTGAACCCGACTCTCCTCCTGTGCCACGGACATTATGTTATGAAATGAAGACAAGGGTTGACGCTGAAGGCAATAGACTGCAATCCATTAATGATGATGAGTTACAGCAGCTCAATGATTTTATTTGTCAACAACAAGTAAAATCAGTTGCGATTAATTTTTTATTTTCGTTTTTGGATGCTCAGGATGAGTGTCGAGTTGAAATGAGTTTAAGACAAGCCTTTCCAGACTTATTTATTTCTCGTTCTTCAGAAATCTTACCAGAATATAAAGAATATGAACGGGGCATTGCAACCTGGCTGAATGCCTGGGTAGGGCCACTCGTACAGGGCTATATAAAGCGATTGACTCAGGCCATCCAACCTGCACAGCTTGCTGTAATGCAGAGCTCAGGAGGAACGATTTCAGCAGAAAAAGCGGCTGAACAAGCGGTTCGTATGTTGTTGTCTGGCCCCGCAGGTGGTTTAGCGGGTGCAAAATACATTGCAGGTGAGGCAGCTCATTTGTTGACGTTTGATATGGGAGGGACATCAACGGATGTTGCTGTCATTGAAGGTGAATTGCAGCTCACCAGTGAAGGCCATATTGGTGATTATCCTGTGGCCATTTCCATGGTTGATATGCATACTATCGGTGCGGGTGGTGGCTCAATTGCGCAGGTTGATGAAGGTGGAGTACTTCAAGTGGGGCCAGAATCTGCGGGGGCCAGTCCAGGGCCTGCTTGCTATGGATTGGGTGGACAACAGGCAACAGTTACGGATGCCAATCTGATTTTAGGAAGACTTTCTTCGGATGCCTTTTTGGGAGGGGCAATGTCTTTGGATCAATCCGCTGCATATCATGTGGTTGAAAAACTGGCTAATGCTTTGTCTTTATCCGTTGAAGCAATGGCATCAGGTATTATTCAGGTGGCCAATGAACATATGAGCAGAGCCTTACGAGTCATGTCGATACAACGAGGTATTGATCCAAAAACCTTGGTTTTGGTGCCTTTTGGTGGTGCAGGTGCACTGCATGTCTGTGCGCTGGCTGATAATTTACAAATGTCACAGGCACTGGTACCTGTTCATGCAGGGGTTTTATCGGCATTTGGTATGGTGGTCGCACCACACTCAAGAGATTTATCTCACACAGTCAATGCCTTATTGTCATCTTCGTTATCAGAGCAAATAAGCATGCAGTTAAAGGTCTTATCTGATAGAGGGATGAATGAGTTAAAATCTGAAGGCCTTAATGCGTCTCAGTTGGAGGTTCATTATTCTGTTGATCTACGATATGAGGGGCAATCATATACGCTTAATGTACCGTGGCTTGAACAAAAGGAGGCTGTTGAGCAGGCTTTGCAAGCATTTCATCATTTGCATCAAAAACGCTATGGACACCAGCACAATCAATCAGTTGAGTTGGTTAATATCAGAGCTAAGGTGAGTGCTCCACCAGTGACTCTGGAGTTACCTCAACTATCATCAGCAATAGATGAGCCCAGCGTGATCACAACTCGTCAAGTGCATGGCGTGGATTCACCCGTTCCCGTTTATCAAAGAGAACAGCTAAGAGCTGGTCATCAACTAACGGGCCCTGCACTCATCATTGAACGAGTATCAACCACTTGGTTGGCACCTGATTGGCATTGTCAGGTTGATGCTATTGGCAATCTTTTATTAGAAACTTTTGTTAAAAAACAGAACAGGTGATGAATGTACTCATTAATTTATTATATTCCCCCTGATGAACATGAGCGTGTGAAGCAGGCTCTATTTGATTGTGGCGCTGGGAAAATGGGTCAATATGAGGAATGTTGCTGGGAAGTGTTGGGAAAAGGACAGTTTCGGCCACAAGAAGGCAGCAATCCAGCGATTGGTAAAACAGGACAATTGGAAAAAGTGGACGAATATAAGGTGGAAATGGTTTGTGATGACTCAGTCATTCAAAAAGTGGTTAAAACTTTATTAAAAGAGCATCCTTATGAACAACCTGCGTATTCTGTAACAGTAATGTTGAATTTTGAATGATTGAATCAAAATAGCAAGGCTTAAAGACTATACCACCAGTAACTTTGTATGCTTGTGATTTTTCTTTTTATCTATTATTCGCCATTAAAAAAGCCTGGCTGTGAGAACAGGCAGGCTTTTTAGCACTAGACAGCAAAGAGGTTTAAGCGACTCTCAATATCTATTTAATATCGTTGTTCTTATTTTATTAGACTGAGTACTTAACAGACAGGTCTAGTAAAAGAACGAAAAAAGATATTTATTTAATTTTTGATTCTTTGTACATAACGTGCTTACGAACCACTGGATCATATTTTTTCATTTCCAGTTTTTCAGCCATAGTGCGCTTGTTCTTGGTCGTTGTATAATAGTGACCTGTACCTTCGGAAGATACCAATTTGATTTTATCACGCATTTTATTTTCTCCTGCTCACTCTTTTCCAGACTTTTGCTTATTTTCTTGTAATATTAAGAACAGGCTTAAGCTGGTTAAAGACATCTGCTTTTTTCAGTTCAATTTTGAACTGAAAAAAGTATTAAATTTTTTCGCCTCTGGCACGCATTTCAGCCAGAACCACATCGATACCACGTTTATCAATAGTACGCATACCACTCGCAGTAAGACGTAATTTTATGAAACGGTTTTCACTTTCAACCCAAAAACGGTGAGTATGAAGGTTAGGTAGAAAACGACGTTTGACTTTATTGTTGGCATGAGAAACATGATTTCCCGCAACAGGACGTTTTCCTGTGACTTGACATACCTTAGACATTTTTGTTCTCCAATCAATCGCTTAAATAATACTTTGCTTGAATAGGCCACAACCTGCTCTGAGCAAGAGGCGAGATTTTACGCAAAAAACACCTTATAGGCAAGTTATTTAATGAAGAAATTAGGAATTTAATTGATTTCTTTAGATTTCTGCTAATGTTATCATTATTACACCATATAGAGATAATAAAAAAAGAGACAAGAAAAGGAATGTTTATGAATGTAAAAAAGACTGTTTTAATCGGGGGAACTTTGCTGACTTTTCTGGCCAGTTCGGCTCTGTCTGTAGCAATTCCGTTTACAGCGAATGGCTATTCTGCTGATTCTTATCAAAATCAGTCTTATCAGGGGAACTCAAATCCTTCTTCTTACCAGGAACCCTATCAAGAACAGGCTTATCAAGGTCAAAGCACGTACCAAAATCCAATGAGTCAAGGAAGTTATTACTCTCAACAATATCGTCCAGGAAAAATGTTGCTGCCTCCAGCCAATGACCGCTCACCCGCAGAGATGTTGGAAGCTTCAATAAAAAAAGTGCTTGATTTTCTGGCTAGACCTAAAGACGTTTCTTTGGAACAGATTACTTTTTTCTTAAAACAGGAAATAACACCCCATTTTGATTTTGAATACATGGCACGTTGGGTTGCAGGGCGTTATTATAGAATCATGTCTCCTGAGCAGCAAATGCAATTTACTCAGACTTTTAGTGAGTTATTTATTACCACTTTTGTACAAAAATTGAGCAACTATCAAAATTATCCGCCTGTGGTCAGTCATTTTAGATCAAAGCGTACGGGTGAAAATGAAGCCCTGGCATCGGCAAGAATTTTGCAAGAAACAGGGGGAAGCATTCAGGTTGATTTTAAATTTATAAAAACACCGCGAGGCTGGAAAGTGGTCGATGTTCAAGCCAATGGTGTGAGTGCGCTGTTTTATTATCGTAACTTCTTCAATGATCAAATTCGTAGAAGAAATCAACAGCAGGCAGTATTTCAATAACATAGGCTTAGAATTTAATGAAGGAGGCATCGCCTCTCTCATTAATTCAGCGAACATATTATTAACATAAGTACAAACCCTAATTTTTCACACATTAACATTAGTTTATTCTTTGATTATGATACAGTTTAAAGTAAGTTACAGTTTTAACGTCCTGATGCGCCTGATGGTTGCCAGTGCTCTTATCGTTGTTTTGATTTTTTATAATTTTGATTTCATTCAAAATGTGTACTTAAAAAATCAGCTGACGCAGACAGGCTATATTATTAATGGTTCCATTGTGGGTTTATTCCTGCTTGGAATGGTCAAACTGATCATGTCGCTTCTTTTTTATTGGCGTGAAGAAAGGGCTGTTGAAAAATTCATTGTTAATGTTCATCACGATAATTTCAATCCTGCTGAATCCATTAGTAAAAAGAGTATGATTTACCGTCGTTATATTACGATGCAGGAAATTTATCGCCAACACGCACCTATTAACCAAAACGCATTGGCTGCCACCATGGTGGCTTCTGAAAGTACACGTTTGAGCCTTCCTAAATTCATCTCAAATATTCTGATTTTAATGGGTGTTTTTGGCACCATCATTTCGCTCTCAATTGCTTTACTAGGTGCTTCCAACCTAATGGAAGATAATGGTATTGCCAGTATGGGCCAAGTGATACATGGTATGTCAACTGCTCTGTCTACAACAACAACGGCTATTATCTGTTACTTGTTATTCGGTTATTTTTATCTTAAATTGACGGACATTCAAACGAATTTATTCAGTGCTATAGAACAAGTGACGACCATCTATCTTGTGCCTCGCTTTTCACACCAAAGTGAAAATATGATTCATCAGCTGGCTGAGCTTATCAAATCTTTGCGTCACACTGCTGCAAATATGCAACTTTCACAGCAACAATATCTTGAAATGGGTTCTAAGGTGAATGAAATTACTTCAAAATATGATGAACGCATTGCTGGCATGTCAGAAGATATGACTGATATCAAAGAATTATTACGATTGGGCTTTCGTTTGCCTGATGATCATCAGCACCACTCTCAAAGCCTCAAAGCACAAAAGAGTCGTCCTCAAGTCTCTCAACAACACAGTTCACAAAATTTTGTCTCCAAGGCAATGGCTACTCAAAATGCTGACAATACTGAGTAATAAAGCAACAAATGATGGGTATGCGTAATGAGTGATGGATTTATTGATTTAAGACAAAATCATGCCCAATTAGTTGAAGAATCATTTTGGCCCTCATTTACGGATATTATGACCGTTGTCGTCATGATATTTCTGATTGCTACAAGCATTCTAATTGTTAAAAACTGGGAGCTGGTGTCAGAGCTGCAAGCAAGAATCGTCGCTGAGCAAAAAACCTCACAACGACTTAAAGCGAGTATGGCTGCTCAGCAAAAAACCTCCCATGAATTACTGCTCAGTCAGGATAAACGTCAGGAAATCAGTCGAAAGTTACAGCAGAGTATAGAAGCTGAGCGCAGAACATCGGAAGTGATTCAAAAAACCTCACAGGAAAAAGCCACTTTAGAAGAGACTCTGGTCCATACGCAGTCCGAATTGTCATTAATGCGCTTACAATTAATGCAGGCCAAAGAAAGTGCTGCTGAGCGGGATCGACTGATCCTTGAGCAGGATAGACAGCTTTCTCAAATGACCGATGAACAGAAAAGGTTAGATCGGGAGATCAACACTAAAGTCAGTGACTTATCTCGAATTAAACAAAAATTGGCACAAGCTAATTTGACCATGA
>JADGEK010000039.1:0-1369 GCA_016744395.1 Gammaproteobacteria bacterium
CAAAGCCTCAAGTGAATAAAGAGGTAAAAAGGTCACCCATTGTTTCAAATGCCGATCAACGTCTGATAGAACAGACTCGAAAAAGTTATTTTGCATTACTGATGCGTCATATTGAAGCACATAAAAACTACCCCAGAGTCGCGCGAAAACGAAAAATTGAAGGTAAAATTATAATCTCTTTTTCCTTACTTGCAGACGGTAGCATTAAAAATCTACAGGTCAATGGCAAACGTTCCATTCTTGAAAAAGCAAGCAAAAATGCCATTTCAAACTCACTGCCAATGCCCTTTCCCCCAAAAGACTTGTCACTACCAATGAAGGTTAAATTTACAATGAATTATTTTTTAAAATAAGTCTGATTATTTCGTATTTTTACTTAAGAAAGCTTTATTTTTTAATGAATTTTAGATATGGTTAAAGGTGGTATTCAATTTATACTTTCGAAAATAATTGATATCATTTATTGGTAGATGACGATGAGGAATCGCAATGGCTAAGAAAGACAAAAATAAATCAGACAGCATAAAAAAAATTAACAATAAGGTCTATGAAAAAGAACTTCTAAGACTGCAAAATGAACTGGTCAAACTTCAAGAATGGGTGAAGCGAGAAGGCTTAAAAGTCGTGGTCGTTTTTGAAGGTCGTGATGCCGCTGGAAAGGGCGGCGTCATTAAACGAATGACACAGCATCTAAGTCCTCGCATCTGTCGTGTTGCAGCACTCCCATCACCCACGGAACGAGAGACAAACCAGTGGTATTTTCAGCGCTATGTATCACATCTTCCCGCTGCAGGAGAAATCGTTTTATTTGATCGCAGCTGGTATAACCGTGCTGGTGTTGAACGTGTTATGGGATTTTGTACTGATGATGAGTATCGGGAATTCTTACGCTCTTGCCCAGAATTTGAGCGCATGCTGGTACGCTCAGGTACTATTTTAATTAAATACTGGTTTTCTGTTTCAGATGAAGAGCAGGATAAACGTTTCCATAGCCGACTGGTTGAGCCATTGAAGCGTTGGAAGCTGAGCCCTATGGATTTAGAATCCCGTTCACGCTGGGCTGAATATTCCAAAGCCAAAGATGAGATGTTCGCTCATACAGATATTAAGCAGGCACCTTGGTATGTGGTTAATTCTGACGTCAAAAAACACGCTCGTTTGAATTGTATTTCACATTTTCTCGGTTTGATTCCTTATGAAGACATCACACCAGAAGTAATTAAATTACCTAAAATGGCCAGTGGCAGAGGTTATGTTCGTCCGCCAATGTCTGATCAAACTTTTGTACCTGAAGTGTATCCCAAATAAGATTCTTCACATTCATTCCGTACTTCAATTTAAAAACATGCCGCTCAATGAGTAGAGCGGT
>JADGEK010000039.1:1469-40568 GCA_016744395.1 Gammaproteobacteria bacterium
CTGATCAAACTTTTGTACCTGAAGTGTATCCCAAATAAGATTCTTCACATTCATTCCGTACTTCAATTTAAAAACATGCCGCTCAATGAGTAGAGCGGTAGTTCAAATTGATAGTTCTGATTGATAGAAATCATGAGAATAAGAAGATTTTCTGTGTTTAATCCTAAGATTGCAAACAGGCAAACACACATGCCTGTTTGCAACACAAAGCTTATCGTTCTATAAAGACTCTTAGGCTTTTAGTACTCTCCAGTCATCATGACCAGAAGTACCCGATACTTCATGTGTCCATGTAATTTTACGGTAAGTAAAAGAGACTTTTTCAAGGTGAGTGAAATGAGCCTGACCAGGATCCTGACAGTTAGGCATGCTTGCATGGATATCAACAATAATTGCATCTTCAAGTTCAATTGAAAAATAATGCTCTTGTGTACCTGTTGCAGACGTTCTGTACCAGTCAATTTTACAAGTCGTCATGCGCTCACCACTCGTCAGTGCTGAGTAAAGTAAAGGTGAAGCTTTATCAAATACTTTAGTGATTTCAATCGCACCATGAACACGTTGACCTGATGGCTGACCACTTTGTGGATCACGTGGGAGAGTCACATTGTGATCATAGGCTTCAACAAGAATCTGATCTTCATGACCCTCTTGATAGACATTACCGACACTTTCTTCAGTGAAAGTACCAGAAGTGATTAACCCCTGAAGTTCACCTTCAATTGTCATATACGCGGGAGTTGGCATAGTTTATATCCTTATAGGTTGTATTTTGCCTGCTTGAGGCATTTTAAATTTATTATTTACCACTCTTTTAATAGAGCAATGATAGTGCCAATAATAACAACTCCTTGTTTATCACTTACTTAGTACTAATCACATCTACAATGCGTATTTTAACTATTAAAAGGTGAGCAAAAAATTGCTCACAAAAAACAGTCCCTATGCAGCTTGTTGCTCAATCATAATAAACTTGGTACCAATAACGGCCAATCATTTCATGCAGGGCTAAATAATTATCCCATATTGCGCGACCACTGGGTTTCAATGTCCTGAAATCAAAAGGCATTTGATTGTGAAAAAATCCCATCGGCGCAGGTATCACATTATCATTGTATTTTCTAAAAGCATCTAATGCTCGCGGCATATGAAAAGCACTGGTCACCAGATAATAATTTGAATATCCCTGTTGGTGTAATATTTTGCTGCTATATCGTGCATTTTCAAAAGTATTTTTGCTCTGTTTCTCCACCCATATAGCACTTGTAATATCATATTCATTTTGCAAAACTTGTTTCATCAGCTCCGCTTCCGTCATATCTCCTTCTTCAATGCCTCCAGTTACTATCATTGGTAAGCCCGTCCTCTTTTGTAACCATGCACCATAGCGCAGTCTCAGTCCTGTAAAATAACCAATATCCGGACCATGATATTCTTTTTTATATCTACTGATGCCTCCTGCTAAAACCACAATAGCATCCACTTTATTCACAGAGATTTGAGCTTCACTGAGTGCAGGTATCATTTCAAGTTTAGAAAAAAGAACGTCACTGAGAAATGAAGTACTCAGCATATAAATCAATAAAATTTGCATCACTAAAAGCATTTTTAAGTATTTTATACTCTTAAGCAATAAAACACTGAGGATGAGAAGAACAATAAAAATACCTGGAGGAAGAAATAATGTTTCAAACAGTTTGCTTAAAAAATAGCTCATAGATTTTCTGCTTTATTAAGAAATGGGGTAAATGACATTCGCTATTACATCAGTTTATCCGTTATCATTAGCTTTTCCAAATCACACTGAACTTTCTTTGACGGGTACCCCTTTGGCCATTAAGCAAACAAACACTTTTGAACTTTATCTCTGTGAGAAACCTTCTCAAGGGCGGGATATTGCCAAAGCCGTTGGTGCCAATCAGAGAAATGATGGCTATTTGCAGGGAAAGGGCTTATTAGTGACCTGGTGCATTGGTCATTTATTGGAAATGATCCCCCCTGACGGTTATGACAGTCGCTACAAACGTTGGTCATTAAACGATTTGCCCATATTACCTCAAAATTGGCAGCTTGAAGCAAAGAAGTCCACTCGAAAACAATTAATGGTTATCAAGCGCCTGCTAAAACAATGCCATAGTGTTGTTATCGCAACGGATGCAGATAGGGAAGGAGAAACCATCGCCAGGGAGGTACTGGATCATCTTAAATTTCAGGGAGCAATTCGCCGCCTCTGGTTATCCGCTCTGGATCCCATTAGTATTCAACGCGCACTGAGTTCTATTCGTAATAGTCAGGAGACCTTACCACTGTATCATTCAGGCCTTGCCCGAGGACGTGCAGATTGGCTAATCGGTATGAATCTGACCCGAGCCTATACTTTGCTTGGCAAAGACCGACAAGTACGTTCAGTGGGTCGAGTGCAGACACCGACATTAGCACTGATTGCACAACGTGATCGTGACATTGCCCACTTTAAAGCTGAGTCCTATTATGAAGTGCTGGCTTTCTTTGAAAAACAGGATACTAACGGTAATGACGAATTTTTAGAAACCAAATGGCAGTTCCCTGTATCAACAACACATTCACAAAAAACGTCTGAACAAAAACAGAATCTTGATAAGCATTGCCTGGATAAGCAACAAGCTCAAGATGTCATCGATCGTTGCCGCAATCAGTATGGCATAGTAATCAATGCAAGCACTCAAAGAAAAAAACAAGCGCCTCCGTTATTGTATAACTTATCAGGCTTGCAGCAAGAAGCATCACGCCGCTGGGGCTATGGTGCTCAGGAAGTTCTGAATATTGCTCAAGCACTGTACGAGACCCACAAACTGACCTCTTATCCCAGAAGTGATTGTGAATATCTGCCTTTGAGCCAATTTAACGATGTGCCCTTAATTTTACAGGCATTATGCAAAAATGAGACTTCACTGTGTGAGCTTATCTCTCATGCCAATCAAGCACAGCGTTCAAGAGTCTGGAACGATAAAAAAATCACCGCTCACCATGCCATCATTCCCACTCAGGCAGCATCTGGCTGTGGAAGGCTCAATTTAAAAGAGCGTAATGTCTATGATCTGATTCGACGTCGTTATATTGCCCAGTTTTTTCCTGACTATGAGTTCGATCAAAGCATCATTATAGTCAATATTGGTGCCGATCACTTCAAAGCCAGCGGACGAATTCCAAGAGTCAGAGGCTGGAAACAGGTTTTAGATACAAGTCCAGAACGCACAAAAAAAATAACGGGTAAAGTGGCTGATAAAGAGTTACCCGCGGTGAACAAAGGCGAACAACTATTATGTGACCATCTTAAGCTCGAAGATAAGCTCACCAAGCCCCCAAAACACTTTACTGAAGGCACTCTGATCAAAGCAATGGAAACCATTGGTTCTCAGGTGAGTGATAAAGTAATGAAGAAAATACTTCGAGAAACAGCAGGTCTGGGTACCCAGGCCACACGAGCGAATATCATTCAGACCTTATTCCAAAGAAAGTTTATTGTCAGTGAAAAAAAACTCATCAAGGCAACAGCACTGGGATTCAGTCTGGTTGATGCGGTACCAGAAACCATTAAAGATCCCATTTTAACAGCTCAATGGGAACAACAGTTGGATGATATTGCCCACAATAAGGGACAAAATATAAATGGTTTTTTACATCAGCAAATCAGCTTGCTAAAATCTATCATTCATCAGGTTAAACACCCTACAACTTCCGTGAATACATCATCAGCTATACAAAACAATCAATACAAGGCGGGAGATGTCTGTCCTGATTGTGGTCATTCTCTGGAAATTCGTCAGGCCGTTCGCGGTCCAAAAATTGGTCAGAACTATATTGGCTGCTGCCATTTTCCAGAGTGTCGTTTTTACTCATGGTAGAGCATTCAAAGTAGAGACATTGCGTGCAACGTCTCTACAACACAAAAATAAGTATCTAAGGTACTCTAAACAGATTAAGGTTTCTACATGACTCTTGAAAATATCATTGCACTACTCATCACTTTGACGGCAATATTCAGTTACATCAATGTTCGGTTTATTAAATTGCCAAACACCATTGGTATTATGATCAGTGCTTTAATGTTCTCTCTTCTTCTCGTCATATTAGGAAAATTGGGCTTTGTTAATATTGGACATCAAGTTGAATCTCTCATGTCACAAATTGACTTCAATGAGACTCTGATGCATGGCATGCTGAGTTTTCTACTTTTTGCAGGCGCACTGCATGTCAATCTCAATGATCTTGCTCAACAAAAATACGTCATTGGCATTATGGCCACTTTGGGTGTTGTCATCTCAACCTTTCTAATCGGCACTCTCACATGGTATGTGCTTGGTTTTTTAACTATCCCCATCAGCTATATTTATTGTCTGGTTTTTGGTGCACTCATTTCTCCCACCGATCCCATTGCAGTTCTTGGCATTCTAAAAACAGCAGGCGCACCTAAAAGTCTGGAAACTAAAATAACAGGTGAGTCACTCTTTAATGATGGCGTCGGTGTGGTGGTTTTTATCGTATTGCTCGGCATTGCAACAGGTAGTGAAGACGTGAGTGTGACTTCGATTGCTTTATTATTTGCAGAAGAAACACTGGGCGGTATCCTTTTTGGCTTAGTCATTGGTTATATTGCCTATTCGATGATCAAATCACTTGATAACTACACCACTGAAATTTTGATCACTTTAGCACTGGTGATGGGCGGCTATGCTCTGGCCAATATTATTCATGTATCAGGTCCAATTGCCATTGTAGTGGCGGGACTATTGATGGGTAACCATGGAAGAAAAATGGCCATGTCTGACAAAACCAGAGAGCATATGGATACCTTCTGGGAATTACTGGATGAAATATTAAATGCCATTCTTTTTGTACTCATTGGTCTGGAAGTTTTATTACTCACTTTTGATCAAAATTATCTGCTAGCAGCAGTCATATTAATACCCTTTGTACTGCTTTCTCGCTTCATAGCCGTTGGCCTGCCAGTCAGAATACTTAGAAATTTTCGTGAGTTTTCACCCAATGCCATCAAAATCATGACCTGGGGCGGCTTACGTGGCGGCATATCAGTCGCCTTAGCACTTTCACTGCCTGCAGGCCCCGAAAGAGAGGTCATTCTCAGTATCACCTATCTGATTGTTATTTTTTCTATTGCCGTACAGGGGTTGACTATTGGTCATCTGATTAAAATGGATAAGTGACATTTGCAAATCAGATTGCTCTCTGGACTTCATAATTTGTATATAATCTCTATGGTACAGTCAGTACTCGTACCATATTGGTACCACCTGCTTCCTGGTTTGGACCTGCAGTAACAACAATGATATCCTGTGACTTAATGTATCCTTGGCGCTTACCTTCTTCCAAAGCATAGTCCAGCTTTTCCTGATTACTGCCACCCTCTTTATAGAGAACAGAATAAACCCCCCAGTTCATTGACGAACGCAGCACCACTGACTTTGAGCAGGTAACAGCAAGAATTAATGATTCTGGGCGGTATTTTGAAATTTGCCTGGAGGTAAAACCAGACTCAGTCAAGCTGATAATTACTGTTGCTTTTAAGTGATTGGCCATCGTGATAGCAGCTTGACTAACGGCTTCAGTGACAACATTACTGCTATGAGGCTTAATTTTCTGCAGGTAGCCAAACTCTTTTAACGATGCTTCTGCACGAGTGGCTAAAGCAGCCATCATTTTAACCGACTCCACAGGATATTTACCCATCGCCGTTTCACCCGAGAGCATAATAGCAGAGCTGCCATCAAGAATTGCATTGGCAACATCGCTAGCTTCTGCTCGTGTCGGCTTGGGATTCGACTCCATAGAAGCCAACATTTCAGTGGCTGTAATAACAGGCTTACCGCTGGTCACCGTTGATTGAATAATCCGTTTTTGCATGGCAGGCACATCGGCAAGCGGTAACTCAACACCCAGATCACCACGTGCCACCATCGTACCATCTGCCACTGCCACGATGGCTTTTAAGTTTTCAATGCCAGCCCGGTTTTCAATTTTAGCGATAATAGGAATATTAACGCCTTTATCTTCTAGTATTGCACGCATTTTAATCACATCTTCAGCATCCTGAACAAAAGAGGCCGCGATGTATTCCACATTATTTTCTGCAGCGAAACTTAACTCACGATAAATTTCTTCTTGATTTTCTGGGCTCACTGCACTCATTTCTAATTGTGTGTCAGGTAAGTTGACGCTTTTATTTTCACGAAGCAAACCGCCATGAATTACTCGACAATGGACTTCCCCCCCATGTTTTTGAACGATTTTTTCAACTTCCAGTTCAATTGCTCCATCATTGAGTAAAATTGAAGTACCAGCAGTCACTTCATTATGTAAATTGCCATAATTAACTGCAACCCCATCTTCATTACCCTCTCTGGTATAGGAATAGAGGATAAACATATCATCAGCTTTAATCCTTGCAGTGCCTTCAACCAGTTTACCCGTACGAATTTCAATCCCTTTGGTATCAGCCATAATAGCAATATAACATCCCATATCACTGGCGACTTGTCGAATGGTATTCAGTCGGTTTTGCTGAACATCATCCACACCAAATGACATGTTTAAACGAGCAACATTCATCCCAGACTCAATCATTTGTTTTATTATTTCAGGCGAATCACTGGCTGGGCCAATAGTCGCCACGATCTTAGTTTTACGTGGAAGCGCTTTATTTATCATGCTTTATGCTCGAATATAATTGGAAAGTTTTTATCTTTAGGGGGGATATTTTACATTATTTTGTAAAAACATGTGTTATAACCAAAAAAACCCCGACTCAACTTGTAGAGTCAGGGTTTTTTAATTGAGAACTGAATCGTTATCGGCTAGCTATCTATTGATAGGCTACTCAGTAATAAATTACTCAGCACCAATATCAGACATTAAAGCAAAGCTTTTCACGAAAGGACCAGCCATTCTTGGATCTTTAATCATTGCTTTGAAATCGCCTTCTACAAACTTAAGCTTGCCAGTAGTGAAAGCCATACCCATAGAAACCATTCCTAAAGGTTTAGCAACCCATTTCATCCAGTCGTCTTTCTTAGCTCTCATATCCCAGTTTGGTGTTTCACCGTTGTATAAGCCAGCACTGGTTGCTTCACCAATATCAACATTAAAAACACAGCGAGGTTGATCTTCACCTTTAAAACCACACGTAATTACTGAAGAGAACCCAATCTCAGCCAGCTTGTCTTTTACTTCAGGATCATTGTTCCATGCATCTTTAAGTTCATTAATCCATGCATCAGAAAATAATTCAGCCATTTTGTCATCCTTTCTATTCCATAAGTTATTATTAGTATCTTCCATAAGTTGTTTCCACAGGAGACTTAGGGTCACCTGTATTAACAATGGCGTAAGGATAAAAAAATAATCAGCATTTTGCAATCACTTTATAACATTGTCTTATCAATAAATAACAGAGCTGCATTAGAATATAATAAACTATTCAGATATAACCTATACCTATAAGGATTTACCCAAATGAGCAGGCTAAAATTCTAATATCTGTCCTCTAAACCAAAACACTGTCAGATAGTAATTTATTCACTTTCTTTCCTCAGCTGAAGTATTTTGGTCATTCCAGCCGCATCAACAGGTCTTTTAAATAAATACCCCTGAATTTTTTCACAGTCTTCACTTAATAAAAATGCCTGTTGCTCTTCTGTTTCGACACCTTCTGCAATCACATTTAAATTCAAACTTTTAGCCAGAGAGATAATTGAACGAACAATCGCTTCGTCTTCTTCATCACCAGGTACATCTCGTACAAAAGATTGATCAATTTTAAGTTCATCTACAGGTAGACGCTTCAAATAGGATAGAGATGAGTACCCTGTTCCGAAATCATCGATGGAAATATCAAAACCTAAACTTTTAAGTTTATTTAAAGTCTTAATTGCAAGCTCTGGATCCGTCATAATATAACTTTCAGTCACTTCAAACTGAATATGTCTGGGGTTATATTGATACTCTTCCAGAGTATCCAGAATTTTTTTTATAAAATCAGTTTCCTGGATCTGTTTCACAGATAAGTTAATGGATAGATGTCCAAGACAATATCCTTTTTCAGACCATTTAACTAACTGTTTAATGACTTTTTCTATCACTATCCAGCCAATTGGAATAATCATAGCCGTTTCTTCGGCAATCGGTATGAACTTCGCAGGAGCGACTAAGCCCATTTCAGAGTGCTGCCATCTCAAAAGTGCTTCCATACCAATAATTTTCTGAGTTCGACTATTGTATTGTGGTTGATAATGGATAATAAAATCATCATTTAGGATTGCACGACGCAGATTTTTTTCCAGTAGCATTCGTTCAAAAGCTTGTTCAGTCATTTCCTGAGTATAAAATTGGTAATTATTACGCCCTTGATCTTTTGCCTGATACATCGCAGAATCAGCATTTCTTAATAAGAGTTCCGTTTCTTCACCATCATCGGGATAGAGACTGATACCAATACTGGCTGTTACATACAGTTCATGTTCATCATGAATAATTTTTTTGGCCAGTGCATCCACTAATTTTTGTGCAATTTCCATTACAATTGAAGCACGTTCGACATTAGTAATAATGAGAGTAAATTCATCTCCTCCAAGGCGGGCAACTGTATCAACACTACGGACAGTGTTTACTAACCGTTTGGCAATCTCTTTTAAAATTTCATCACCAACGCTATGGCCCAGGGTATCATTAATTTCTTTAAATCGATCCAGATCAATAAAAAGTATGGCCATTTTTGCCTGCTCTCGTTGAGAGCGTTTAATCGTCTGCGCCACTCTATCAACAAATAATACTCGGTTAGGCAGACCTGTCAAAGCATCATGATTCGCTTGATATGAAAGACGATTTGTTTGCTGCTGAAGCTGCTCATGAACCATTATATGATCAGTGATATCATGGCCTAACTCAATAATGGCTTCAACTTCACCCGATTCATTTAGTAAAGGACTTGCTGTAATTTCTATAAATTGAGGTTTGCCCGATTTTAAAATGTGCTCATGCACAACGCGGCTTATTTTTCCACTTGTAAAGACTTCACTATGGGGACACTTATGATCATCCGTACTACAAGGGACATCAAGATCATGGGAAATTTTATAACATTTATTCTTTTCATTATGATTGAGAATATAACCTGTACTCTCTTGTGCCTGTTTGTTCATCATGGTCACATTATAATTTTTATCAATCACAGTAACAGAATTTGAAACACCATCCATAACACTTTGTAAAAATATGCCCTGATCAATTAATTCTTTATTTTTTGAAGTCACTTTATCTTCAAGGTGGGTATTAATTGCTTTAATTTTTTGGGTGAGATGCCGATCCGATATGTATCGAACAATCACAAATAAGAAAATAACAAAAAAGGTAATTGCCAGTAATAATTGGTTCCGGGCACTATAAATATCATCTACAAGAATTTTATTTAATGACTGAAATAAAATAAAATGTCCCATTGGATTATTTTTTATGTCAGGCAAACTAAAGTAGACCACTAGAAGCTTATTTTGCTCATCAAGCTGAAATCCCTTTTCAGGTAAAATGTAATTTTCAACTGGATTTGTCTGTATTATTTTTAAGAATTCTGCTTTTACATCTTTATTAGTCACATAATAATCTTGCACAAAAATTTTGGTAAATGCTTTTGTTAATTGATTTTTATACTTTTTATCCACTAAAAAAACAGAATCTATTGCTTCATTGGCTAATTTATCAGCAACCGAATTAAATTTAGCAATGACTTCAAAAATACCAATAAAATCATTGCCATCATAAATCGGTACCATTGCTTTAAAGGTAAGATCAAATTTCCCTGTACTGATGGTGCTCGTAATTTTTGGTTTTTCAAGCATAGCAGCAATATCCATACGTATTTTAGATAATTGATCACCTTTTTTTTTCGTCCAGCTTCGATAAAAACTCGTGCCATTATTTTTTATTATTTGAAACCAGAGATTGTTTAAAGAAGTATGTTTTTTGAATTTTTTTGATAAATTATTGAGTTCTAAATTTTGGCTTTGATTGGATTTTATAGCATCACGAATACTCTGATCATTACTCATTGATACCGCAATCAGAAGGACTGCTTCTTTTTTTTCATCAATCAAAGTTTGTGTTTTGTGCTGTATTTCTTTTGCAACAATCGAGTACCTTTCCTGAAGAGCTAAGTCAACTCTACTAAAATAAAGGACTGCGACAATAATACTCATACTGGCAACAAGAAGAGGAATCTGAAATGAGCCTTGAGTTTTTTTTAATAACATATAATTAATCACTTAAGTTATTATCTGCAATAATTATGACTGATCCGAAAGTAGTGCTAAATTGAACCCTTTCATTCATTAGAGTACATTTTTTGAGCATTTTTGATATCAATAAGTAATTGTCTTTGTCATTTTTCAAAACAATGTCCTTTTTATGGCAAATATTACTGAAACTCCTTGAATTTCACTCTCTATTTTATATACTTTAATAATCTTTTACTCTTTTAGCAAATATGATCATAATGCTTTTAAAATCCACGATTCAACTCATTTTCACAGCTCCCAGAGGCTTTTTCAGTTGAATTTTATACGTCACATCACAAGTCCTTTGCTTTTCATCTCAATGACGTCTGCTCCCACTTTTTTTTTAGCTTTATTGGTTACTGCTTCTTCAACATTTTTTTCACCCACAACTCATGCTGACAACATTCTGGCAAAAGAGTATTTTGTAAAAGCCGCATTTTTATATAATTTTGCAAGACTGGTTGAATGGCCTGAGAATAAATTTAAATCCGATTCAGATTCTTTTAAGCTCTGCTTTCTCGGCAAAGATCCATTTGGACCTGCACTGCGCTCTATCCAAAATAAAAAAGTCGCAGGACGTCCTTTGCTCATTCAACGAAATGTTGAATTAGCAAACACATCAAATTGTCATATACTATTTATCAGCCAGTCTGAAATAAAACAGTTGGACAATATTTTAAGTTATATCAAGCAATTCCCTGTGCTCACTGTCAGCGAGATACCTCAATTTGCTGAACAAAATGGGCATATTCGTTTATTCTTAAACAATAATGAAAAAATCAGCCTTAAAGTCAACCTAATTTCTATTAATCAAGCCGATTTAAACATCAGTTCACGAATACTTACTCTCGCCGAACTAGTCTCTACAAAAGAGGCCTTTAAGCCATGACACAATTTTATAAAAAACTGTCCATACAAAAAAAACTCATTATGATCATCATGGGCATTAGCACTATCATGCTGCTATCCACTTTGAGCATATTCATTACCAGCGAACTCATCAACTTAAAAAAAACCATGCTTGAAGATTTATCCACACTCGCCGATTTGGTGGGTAAGAACAGTTATGGAGCATTGATGTTTTATGATCAAAAAGCAGCTGATGAGAATTTAATGGCTTTAAGAGCAAAACCACATATTATGGGTGCTCATTTATTCAAAGACGGTGATAAGGTATTTTCTCAATATAATAGAACTGACAATAAATCGACTGACAAGTCCATGTCTATTTTACCCAATGACATTAAGTTACTGATTAATCAAAAGGCTGAGGGACACTTTTATATTAATGATCAAATACACCTTCTTAGGCGAATTATTTTTGAATCAGACCAAAGCTTAATCGGTTTCATCCACATACAATCGGATCAAGAAGTCTATTGGCAAAAAGTTCATCAATATATTTACACAATAATATTAATGGTCAGTATCGCCCTGCTATTAACCCTGCTCTTCGCCTATCAGGCACAAAAACTATTTAGTGTTCCAATTCTAAACTTATTAAAATCAATGCATCATGTTACAACAGAGCATCAATACACCATGACAATTGAAAGCCATGAACACTATGATGAATTTGGTGAATTAATTCGTGGCTATAATGATATGCTTGCTCAATTAGAAGAACAACACCTATTAACTTCTCATTACCAATCTAACCTGGAAAAACGTGTTGAAGAACGTACTTTACAACTTCGCAAAGCTCGAGACGAAGCGTTATCTGCCAGTCGCTTAAAAAGTATTTTTCTGGCGAATATGTCTCATGAAATCAGAACACCAATGAATGCCATACTTGGTTATGCCCAGTTATTGCAACAAAGTGACCTTAATGAAGAACAAGCCCGCAAATTAGGTATCATTGATAAAAGTGGCAATCATCTATTATCGCTAATTAATGATATTCTTGAGCTGTCTAAAATTGAAGCGGGCTCACTTGAAGTGATTAATAGTGATTTTGATTTACTGGAATTAATACACAGTGTTGAAAACATGTTTAAAATTCGCTGCGATCAGAAAAACATTAGTTGGAGACTGGAGTGCTTTAGTCATACTTCCGTTTTCGTCCATGGTGATCAAGGCAAACTTCGGCAAATATTGATCAACCTTCTTGGTAATGCTTGTAAATTTACTGACCATGGTGAAGTACTCTTTAAAATCGAATCGATTGAAAATAATCACTATAAATTTTCAATCACAGATACTGGCCTGGGAATCGAAAAAGAAGCCATTTCTCGTATATTTGATTCATTTCATCAGGAGGAACAAGGTGTGATTAAAGGTGGTACTGGTTTGGGTCTTAATATCACCAAGCGTTATGTCGAGCTCATTTCGGGTCAATTAAAGGTCTTATCTCAACTGAATGAAGGTTCTACTTTTTATTTTACTATTGAATTGAAACCTGCAGCTGAGTCATTTTCAAAACATCAAAAAGAACCCGACCATGTCAACTATACTGTTTCAACAAAGCAACATTTAAATGCTCTTATTGTTGAAGATAATATCGATAATACAGAGCTTTTGAGAAATATTTTAACACCCCTGGGGTTTAATATTATCTGTGCTTCAAATGGGCAAGAAGCACTCAATGAGATTGAAAAAAAATGTCCCAGCATCATTTTTATGGATATTCGTATGCCTGTCATGGATGGTATTGAAGCCATTAAAAAAATTCGTCTGAAATATTCTTCTGCCCAAATTAAGTGTATTGCAGTCACTGCATCAACCCTGCAACATTCCTCTAATCACTATTTAGATGCAGGATTTGATCTATTTATTTCTAAACCTTTTCGCTTTGATGAAATTTACCATGCCGTTAAAGATCTATTGGGTCTGGAGTTACAAATTTGTGAGGGCAGTAAAAAGCCCGCGATCAAACCCCCTCCTGAAAAAAAACCAGTCAACCTTAAATTAAATCTTGAACCAACCTTTATTCAAGAGCTTTCACAGGCTGCCGAGTATAGCCAGTTAACTGAATTAAAAAGATTACTAGAACAATTTGATAAATATGGTCCTGCAGGCGAAATAATAGCAAATCATTTAGAACTCTTAATCAATACCGCTGATTTAGACGGCATTTCAGATTATGTTAAGGGAGTTATTAATGAACAAAATCGAACCTGATAGTATATTAATTGTAGATGATACCCCAGAAAATATCACATTACTCACAGAGTTATTACAATACAAGGGCTATCTGATTTCGGCTGCCAGAGATGGCGAGCGAGCAATAAAAATTGCCCAACATACTAAACCTGATTTAATCCTATTAGACATTATGATGCCTGGAATCGATGGTTTTGAGACCTGTCGACAGTTAAAAGATGACGACTTAACCCAATCTATACCAATCATTTTTATTTCTGCAAAAACGGATATGGATGATCTGGTGATGGGCTTTACCGTTGGTGCTGCAGACTACATTAATAAACCTTTTCATAAAGAAGAAATTTACGCCCGAGTTGCAAATCAATTAAAAGTTAAGCATTTAAACCAGCAATTAGAAGCATCCGATTTTAGCTTAAGAAAATTACTGGTGGAATATCAACAACAGTCCGATCAGTTACAAAAAATTGTGACTCTGGTTGTCAATGGACTATTAGAACTGAATAGTTTAGGAGAAATTCAAGAGGCCAACCTTGCCATTGAAAAAATGTTTGGTTATAGTCCAAAAGCATTACAATCCATCAGTTTATGTCGATTACTCGCTGAACCATTTGCAAGTCAATATCGTCATCAGTTTTCAAACAATAATCTTGAATCAACCCAACATGGTGTCTTTAAGGAAGAATTCACAGAAAAGGGTATGGATATTATTGGTAAACGTCAAGATGGTAGCGAATTTCCCATCAAACTGTCTTTAGTAAAAATACCTGCGGGTGAAAATAGCTATCTTGTTGTCATTACTGATATTACCACTTATAAAAATAAAGAAGAAAAGCTGCTTTATTTATCCTATATTGATCCACTCACTAGTTTGTCCAATCGCAGATATTTTGATGAACATTTTGAAAAGTTATGGCTTCAGGGACAACGCAACAAAAGTCAAATTGCATTTATTATGGTTGATATTGATTTCTTTAAACAATTTAATGATACCTATGGCCATCAAGAAGGTGATAACTGCTTGAAAAAAGTAGCACTATCTCTCAAAGAAAATATTAAACGTCCTGGTGATATTGTTGCACGTTTGGGTGGTGAAGAGTTTGCAGTGATCTTACCGGACACTTCAAAAGAGGGTGTCATCAAAATGACAGAACGACTTAAAAATGATATTCAAGCTTTGGGTATTCCTCATAGTGCTTCAAACTATCAGGTCATTACCATTAGTTTAGGAGTTGCAGTAACCGTTCTTGGTGACAGCATCCATTCGCCACACATGCTTTACAAAATGGCCGATGAAGCTTTGTATGAGGCAAAACAAGCTGGAAGAAACACCTATACCATTTTTTAAAGGCTACGGATGAAATAACATGATATGAATGCAGCGATAAAAAGCATAAATGACTGAAAATCAAAACTTATAACGGACTTCTGCATAAATGTTTCGCTCTGGTAAAGGTAAGTCATCAGGAACTGAGCGGCCAGTATGCTCCCGAGCATTTTCATCAAACAAATTACGCACAGAGGCTGCAAACTCCCATTGCTTCAAACCTGTGTAACGAAATGTGGTATCTGTAATAATATAATCATCTAAGTTTGAACGAGGATCTCCATCTGAACGATTGCGGTCAGCAATCCAGCTAGCCTGCAGGTTCCAATTCCAGCCCGCCTGAAATTGCCAGTCCGAACGAAAATAAGCTTCTTGCTCTGCTTCTGTAACTTGGCGAAAATCATTATCATCAGGATCTCGGTAGGTATAATTTCCAGAAAAACTGAGATATTTTGATGCCTGCCAACGTGCCTCCATTTCAACACCAATAATTTTATGCCGACCTGTATTCTGATACTGCATATTGGCATCCCTGCTGATAAAATCACTGATTTCAAAATTAAATAAATTCATACCTAAATGGAGATCTTTTGTTGCAGCATATGAAAAAGCCAGTTCAACGGTTTCAGACTCTTCTGGATCAAGGTTAGAATTGTGCAATGATCTTGAAGTATCGGCATACAATTCCTGAAAAGAAGGCGCTCGAAAACCTTGGCCATACATCAGTTTTGTTATTAAGTGTTCTGTACTCTGCCAGGTCAATGCGACCCGTGGATTGATGGTATCTCCAAAATCGGAATAATGATCATAGCGGGCACCTGCCGTTAATTCCCAGCCTTCAGCAAAAGTCCATACATCTTGTACAAATAAATGTTCTATCCTTCGTGTTCTCTCCGGGGCAAAAGCATAGGGTGTACCTGATATGTCTACAATTGGATCGCCTGGTGTAATGGGATTGCCATCAGGCCCTGTGCCAAAGTTCACTTCCTGCTCAACACGGTATAAATCCTGCCAATCATATCCGACACCAACCCTGAGACTGTGCTGCTCAAATCCTGAATACAAGCCACTAGTTTCAAAGCTAATTTGACGTTCAGATGAACTCATGTGATTTATTGTCCCATCGCTATAATTCATATCGGCTGGACTTTCCTGAAAGCCATTATTGGATGAATACTCGAGATCCTGATAATGAAGCTTAGCATCAAGCCCCCAATTATTACCGAACGTTTGATTGTTGTAATTCAAATCAATATCAAAACGCTCATCATCAGCATCGGTTACTGGGTCAAAATAACCACCACCTGACATACCGGTTTCTAAATCATCATGCTTGATATAATTGGCCAATAATTGCCAATGCTCATTGGCAATAGAAAAGCGAATATCTTGATTATCCCAGCCATAGTTGGCCTTTCCTGTTGTATTTGAACGATCCGCATTAATATCAGGATTATGGCCATCTGTGGTCGAAAACTCTGCGGTTAAACCCAGGTTAAGATCATTCCATTCACCACCTGTCTGCATAAAAGCCGTTTGTGTATCAAAGCTGCCTGCTCTTAAACCAACTTCTGTTTCCTTAATTTTACCTGCAGTTTTCGTAATAACATTAATCACTCCCGCACTTGCATCAGCACCATACAAAGCTGAACCAGGCCCACGAATCACTTCAATTCGCTCAATAGCACTCACAGGAATCCCCTTCCAGAAAATGCCAAAAGCCCACATAAGATCTCTGGTATCATTACCATTGATCATTAACAAAGTTTGAAAACTGCCTGTACCACGCATGTGGACTAAAGGTCGGTTGCCAAAAGAATTGGCATTAATATGAACACCTGGCACACTTTCCAGGATCTCGGTCAGATTAGTAGCACCTGTCTTTTTAATATCATCAGAGGTAATGACCGTTACAATTGCAGGGGCTTTATCAATGGTCTGCTCTGTACCCGTCGCAATAATCACTTTAACCTGAGTGAGTTCTTCCCAGCTTAAATCCAGTAAAGAGGCGGTATATTCTTCCTCTGCTACTGAGAAAGAAGCCAGCAACAAACAATACATCCCTGTTAGTAGGGTGCTTTTTTTCATTGGAATTTTTTCACTGGCATGAAAAGTTCACTTAGAGCCATTAAACAATCCTTATAAACATAAATTTTGTAAAAAAATTTATTCTAATATCCATGTAAAGAAAAAAATCTCATGGGTTAAAACCAGCTTAATTATTTTATTTTTAAGCGTAGCAGATCATTGAAAAATTGATAGTCTTTTGGGGAATTTTTATCACTTTATTATAATGATTCTAATTTAGCTTACAACAGAATTATTTTTGTCTCTATATCATTCATTAGTGGGGTAGACAACGCCGTTAAAACCAGACATTATAAGCACTTATCAGTATTAAAGGAGTGAGCATGTTTCGTTTAATTTTAGCTTTGTGTTTATTGAACCTTTTCAATTATACCGTTGCAGCTGAGCCCGATTCTGCGCAAGAGAATACCTCAGACATTGCATTAACAATTGTCCAGGATAAATGTCAACATTGCCATGGTATGGAGGGAGAAGCATCCAATGTGCTATACCCAAGATTAGCAGGACAACACAATCAGTACATCGTCAAACAATTACAAGATTTTCGCAGTGGCGCTCGAAAAGGCACGATGAATGATATGGCCAGAGATTTGACCGATCCTGAAATTCTTGCCCTGGCCAGTTATTTCAGCAGCAAACCCACGCTCAGCCATAGAGTCAGAAATAAAGAATTTGCCCAGGTAGGCTGGTATATTTTTCACCGAGGCAATGAATACTCTGACGTTCCCGCCTGTTCATCCTGCCATGGTGAAAATGGTGAGGGCTCTGATAAGCTCCCCAGAATTGCTGGCCAGCATAAACGCTACGTCGCCGATCAGTTAACTGAATTTCATAATCGAGAGAGAACCAATGATAACTCCATTATGCATTCTATTGCATCAAAACTCACTGAGATGGAAATTCATGCGGTCTCAAATTATGTCAGTGGACTTAAATAACTTTTTAGTGAGTAACAATAAAGGAGCAGCATTAGCTCAGCTTTTGCTTTTTACTTCCAAAAGAGAGGGAATAACGTAGGAGCACTTTGGTTTGACTGTTGATATTCTGGGGCTTTTCAAGGCATGGATGCCGCAGTTGAGCGCGCCATGGATGGCCTTGAGCGTCCCCAGAATACCAACAATCAAACCAAAGTGCGTTGCTCACACAACAATCCCCGAACGCCCCTATCCTAGCGGATTCAATAAATCCATCAGTTCTTCCTGAGAAAATTGTGGGCCTTTAGCGGAGTGTTCACCTGGCGTTGGATCGGTCTTAGTTTTTTCATCCTGATACAAAGCATCTGCCAGTTGTTGTTTCGCATTTTGCATTTGTAGAATTTTTTCTTCTACCGTTTCTTCAGTAAGAAGTTTATAAACAAAAACAGGTTTATCTTGACCAATTCGATAAGCACGATCCGTTGCCTGACGTTCAACCGCCGGGTTCCACCAGGGATCATAGTGGATCACTGTGTCAGCAGCCGTCAAGTTCAGCCCAACTCCACCCGCTTTAAGACTGATCAAAAAGACTTTGGCATCACCCTCTTGAAAATCCATAATGACATCATCTCGATTTCTTGTCTGCCCCGTCAGCTTGCTATATGAAATTTTGCATTTATTCAGTTCTTCTTCAATAAAGCCTAGCATTTTTACAAATTGAGAAAAGATAATAATCTTTCGCCCTTCTTCTACCATCTCTGGTACCATTTCCATGAGCATTTCTAATTTAGCAGACTCATGGACTTCTTTGGCACTGCTCAATGATAAGAGTCTTGGATCACAACAGGTTTGTCGTAACTTTAATAAAGCATCAAGGATCATGATTTGACTGCGCGCCAGGCCCTTTTTACTGATCTCTTCCCGGACCTTCTCATCCATTGCTAAACGGACTGTTTCATAGAGATCTCGCTGTTTACCAGAAAGAGGAGTGGTGCGGATCATTTCTGTTTTCTCAGGCAGTTCTGTCGCCACCATTTCTTTAGTACGTCGTAACATAAAAGGTTTGATCCGATTATGTAATTGCTTTTGTCGATCGTAGTCACCCTGCTTTTCAATGGGGCTACGGAATAAGCGATTAAAACGATCCTGAGTACCCAAAAAACCAGGCATGAGAAAATGAAATAAAGACCAGAGTTCACCCAGATGATTTTCCATTGGAGTTCCAGTCATACACAGTCGGTGTTTTGCTTTGAGCTTAAAAATCACCTGTGAGGTTTTTGAACGAGCATTTTTAATATTTTGTGACTCATCCAGAACCACAAAGTGATAGTTTTGTTCACTATGAAATTCTTTATCTCTTAACATAAGAGCGTATGTAGTCAGTATCACATCATATTGGTTGATTTCAGAAAAAAGATCTTTACGATTGGGACCGTGCAAGAGTAATATTTTTAATTCTGGTGTAAATCGTTTTGCCTCACGCTTCCAATTGCCCATCAAGCTGGTTGGAGCAACAACCAGTGAAGGCAGCTCTGAAGCGGATTGTTGTTTTTCATAAAGCAGATGAGCAAGTGCCTGAACGGTTTTACCCAGTCCCATATCATCGGCAAGAATACCATTGAACTGGTACTCCTGCATAAATTGTAACCAGTTTAAACCATGCTGCTGATAATCTCTTAATTCAGTTTGTAAACCTTCAGGCGCTTTAACGGCGACAACACCTTTAAAACTCTCAAGCTTTTTACTCAATGCCTGCAGTTGTTCAGCACCTTTCCACTTTAATTGCGGATCATTGAGCAATTCTCTCAATTGCAAACCCTGGTGTTTACTAAACTCCAGATTGCCTGAATCATTGAGCGCGTGCTTATCATACAGCTCAACCAGAATGTCAAAAATACCCATGATTCGAGTAGAGGGTAATTTCACCCATCTTGGATTATTTTCATCTTCTGATACGGGTAAAATAATGTGTTCACGCAGAAGAATTCGCTCTTTCATCTGTTCAGGATTATTTTCATGGGCCAGCAATTCCACCAGAGACGGTAATAAATTAATGGTCTGACCATTCAACTCAATACCCAAGCTGATTTCAAACCACTCTTTATCATCTTTTTCTTCCAGCTCACCATACCACTCATCCGCTTCTTCAATTTGCATGTGAAAGCTCTCAGCAAATTGAAAATTCCAACCTTTTGTCTGTAATTGTGGAATGGTATCAAATTGAAAATCATGCCAATGCCACAATGTAGTAGAAGCAGAGTCGGTTAGAATTGTCAGTTCTAACTTATTAAGCTGATTCAATTCTGGATTATGCCCCAGCTCATGAACTGAAACAAAGTGACTATTTTGTAATTTTAAAAGACACTGCAACTCAAATTCAGCATCACGTTCAATTAAGTATTGTTGTTCATTTTTTAAAAAGCGATATCGATGACTGATTTTTTCTGGTTGTATTAAGTGTCCATCATAGTTAAACCGCAAGCTTAAGATATGTACCCGACGCATCTCTTTTTCTGACGAGACACTGGATTCTAGCTCGAGTGAATAAAGCAGTACATCTGCTATCGGTGTCCCTTTGATCGTGATGCTTTCATTGTTCAAATTGACAGGCATTGGTACTTCATTTTCTGGCCAAACCTGCAATAACTGTTCGCTGACCTGGTTAGCCATTGCTCTGGGGACAGGAGGCGCACTGAGTATTTGACAGACTTGCTGTGCATCTAAATCACTGTGTTGAGCCAGTCCAATTTGATTGTTTTGAACATCAATATAATAAAAATGGTTCAGCCGAAACAGCTCTTGTGCTTCAGGATTGGTGTTAGCAACAATATGATATTGATCTTCTGACTGCTCCCAATTCATATTGAAAGCTCGTTCATGACCAGACTGAAGTGGTTGATTCAATTCCTGAGTCTGCCAAAAGCAGCGCTGAGTTTTGAGCAGTTTTTCCAGAGTAAGCTCGCCTATATCTCCCTTAAGAGCATAGACATTTTGCCGATAAAAAATACCACGTCCTGTCATACTATAAAGCAAACCAGAAATTTCAACATCCTGCTCATTATGCTCAAAATTCAGCTGAGCAGTATACCCATCAACCATATCTTCCAGACTTTGTGGACGCGCTTTGCCATAGCCTCCTTTTTTTAAACGCCTTGCCACAATAGTGACAATTTCCATGTCTTTTCCATCTTCTGTTGGTCTGATCAAATACAGCAGAACATTATTGTAGGCAGGTTTTGCATCTGGACTGATGGAATGTTTAGTCAGTAAGTTGGGTTCGGATTGTTCTGGATGAAGTGAACTAAGCCACTGTTCAACATCGACTTCAGCCTGACGACCATCATCAAGGGCTTCTAATTGACCCCGTTCATTGATAGCCTGGGCATTGGTTTGAGCAAATTTCAGCAGCGTTGCAACAGCATGTTTACAACGAAAGCCAACAGGACAGTCACACTCACCAATAACACTGGTATGATTTTCAGTCACTTTTATTGTAACGACAATGTTGTAAGCGTAATTTAAACTGCCAAAAACATCGGCATAAATTTTTATATCTTTGCCAGTAGTTGATTCAATGTCTGTAATTTCAACTTGATCACCTTCAAAGTACTTTATACCTCTTTGTAAGGTCGCTTGACTAAAGGAATTTTCAATGATTGTTTCTGAAATACCAGCCTGGGCCAGCATTGGGATATACTCTTCTTTCATATATGGATCAACGCTCAGTTACTGCTTCCTTGTGGGGCATCATCCATACTGTCATCGGTATCAATGCGTGCGTTAATGGGTGGTAATTTTTTACCCCCAAAAATACTATCAAAACGCCAGTTCATAAAATCAGGTGTAGTGACATAAGTTTTTCTGACAATAAATTCTAAAACACTTTTCAGACGATAGACATGTGCGACTGAATCAATTCGAATAATTTCATTGCCTCGTTCATCAAAGGCGATCAATGTGGGTGCATAAAACAAGTTGAGCTGAGCTGCCCATTGCTTTGCTGTCATGCGTTGGCCAGCAGGGGTAATAACGGGTGTATCTGAATTCATGTCCAATTGGACTATTTCAAAATGAGTCAGTAATTTTTTTGTCTCTTCAAATTCCAGAGGTTCTGAATGAAGTACATCACAGGCATGACAATCCTGCTGCTCAAAAAAGACCAGCAATGGCTCCTGAGCTTTAAAGCGACTTCTATCCAGTGCAAAAGGGGGACGCATGAAAAATACTTCATCATTCATGTCTGATATTTCGAACTTAGGAGGAGGATTTGCCCTAAACATATAGTTTCTAAAAGATTCTTCTTTATAGTAACCGCGCTCCACATATTCCATCGCAGCACGAAACTTATAAGGAGGATAAAAGCCACGTAGCATCAGGGCTTTTTCCCCGTGCTCATTATAAAAAATCAGGGAAGGCGTAAAATTCGCTTTCTCACGTAACGCATATTCTCGCTCTGTCATCACTTGGCCATCAGGTGTTGTCACCTCATTACTGCCCCAAATATTAATGGGAATGACATCAAAATTTTTCCGAGTATAAGATTCTATGTCTTTTTGACCAAAGTCTTTATCAATTAAGGCCTGGCAATAAGCGCAATGTTTTTGGCCGAAATAAACAATAATTCCTTTTTTACCTGCCTCAACCGCTTCATTTATATCATCCGATAATTCCAGAAAACTATTTTTAAACCAGTCTGGGTAAGCGATCTCCGGGATCACAGGCTGATCATTAAAGCCATTATCCCATTCGTCATCCCAATCACCATCGTCTGAAGCTGCCAATAGATTTTGGCACAATAAAACGGCTAAGATTATTAATATCTTGTTATACATCCAGATTTACTCATATTGCGTACATTCTTCTATCAATTAATGCACCGCTCCCCCCCTAATGAGTACTTTTAAAAGCGTGTTCTCATAAAAAAGTACTTATCCCAGCGATTATCTCTTTATTATAGAACAATTCAGCACTTATGTGGTGCTCTACCTTGATAATCTTTTCTCTGTCACCGATACTAAAATAAGTATGAGCATAATACTATCAAAGTAAGCTGGATTGGTACCCTAAATATAGCCAAGATATATGGATTCAAATGGACGCAAGGGCTCTGGTAAGTTATAAATCCTTAAATTGATTTAAAGCTAAAAAATGGAAAAGACATCCACTTTACTGGCCAGTAAACAAGCCAATTACCTCTACCAGTCTCTCAATTTGACGGTTGTCAGTCTCTTTGTCGCCATTTCGATGGTACTTTATCTTTTCTGGGAGCTGGAACAACCCCATCAGCAACTCATTCACTGGTATATAATCAACCTGTTTATCTTATTTTTACGGATTATTTTTTCTGTATTTTACCGGCGTTCAGCCAATAATAATCCCCAAGTATGGATCTACTTATTTATCTTTGGTGCCTGTCTTAATGGCACACTCATCAGTCTTATTATTTTCCTGATTCCTGCCAATCAGGATTATTATTATACTTATGCATTATTACTAATAGGTACAATGGCCATTGCTTCTATCGCTACACTGGGCAGCATTAAGATAGCCTTTTTTACATACATTATTTCACTCTTAATGCCTCTGGCCATTTTTTTTCTGACTCATATCAACGAAGTTCAGTCATTTCATTTTTACAGCTATATCATTATTTTTCTATTCACCAGCAGTGCAGCAATTCGTATCAATCAAAGTCTGGTGTCTGCTTTCACTATGGAAATTAATAATTCCAGACTAATAAAAAAATTAACAAAGGAAACAGGTGAGCGGCTCCTGGCAGAAAAAAGCTTAAGGGATAAAGCACTCGAACTCAAACTGCTTAACGATAATCTAGAGTATAAGATTAAAGAAAAAACATCTGAGCTTGAAAATCTTGCTTTTTTTGACACCTTAACCCAGTTGCCAAATCGCCATCATTTTTATGATTATCTTGAGCGGACATTGGCTAGAAATAAAAGAACCCTTGAGCCTTTTGCTTTATTTTTTATTGACCTGGACGAATTTAAAACCATTAATGACACATTGGGCCATGATTTTGGAGATGAACTGTTAATCAAGGTCAGTGCACGCCTGCGTGATTCCACACGAGTAGATGATTTTATAGCCCGCATCAGTGGTGATGAATTCATCGTTATCATTAAAGGTGAACTTTGCGAAAATAAGGTTGCACAAATAGCCGATAAAATTGTTAAGTCCATCTCACAGCCCTATACATTTTCAAGCAACCAGACCTATATTAGCTGCAGCTTAGGCATTTCTCTTTTCCCCCACGATGCTGATACCACCAATGCTTTAGTAAAATATGCTGACTTAGCCATGTATTATGCTAAAGAAAATGGCAAAGATTCTTTTCGTTTTTATAATGATGAACTCTATCAAGAAAAAGCCAAAAAATTTATATTGGCCACAGCACTCAAAACCGCAATCAATCATAATGAACTCTATCTTGTCTATCAGCCTCAGGTCTGCAGTCAAAATGAAGAAGTAAAAAGCATCGAAGTTCTCTTACGCTGGAATAGTCCACGATTTGGTCCTGTGCCTGTCTATAAGTTCATTCCAATTGCAGAAGAGTCTAATCAAATTGTTGAGTTAGAAGAGTTTGTACTTCGCACCGCCTTGACTCAAGTGAAAATCTGGAATGAGCAATCCAACAAACAATTTCGAGTTGCTGTCAATATTTCGGCTATTCATTTTAAACATAAGCAATTTGTTGAACAAATCAAATCCATACTCACCCAGACCAATTTTGATCCAACACTGCTTGAATTAGAGTTAACCGAATCCACACTCATGAAAGAGACACAGGAGAGTATTGATAAACTGTCCTATCTAAAGTCCCTGGGCCTTAAAATTAGCATTGATGATTTTGGAACAGGTTACTCTTCCATGAGTTACCTCAATCAACTACCTGTCGATACTCTGAAAATTGATAAGAGCTTTATTGATGGCGTTCCCGATGATCAGAATAATAAAGCCATCACTAAGGCAATTATTGTACTCGCCGATCAATTTAACCTCGAAACCATTGCCGAAGGCGTCGAACATAAAGAGCAACTGGAATTTCTAAAAAAAGCAGGTTGTCAGCTGATTCAAGGCTATTATTATTACAAACCACTCACAGCAGAAAATTTTACTAAGACATTCGAGCTTGAGCCTACCGTGACTTAAATTATTTTGACTTAGAATTCAAAGAGTGATCTGGCACAATCTATGCTTAACTCATTATAAAGAGTGACAATAATGGTAATAGAATTCTACACAGGCTAACCATAGAGAAGCATTATGCAAGTCGAAAACTCAATGAATCAGCGCATTGCGAGCGATAATTCACCTAAGATAAGCATCCAGAATAAAGCTTATTCAAGCAATGCATTGGCACTGCAAAACAATTTTAATCAGCATTTGAGTCAAAAAATCGACACTTTTTCAACAAATCAAGTCTTCACTTTGTCTATAAATGAAAGCCGAATAAATGAAAAGTCCAGCAATATAAAACTGGGAGCATTATCAGGCAACCAGACCACCGTTGCTCAACTTTTACTGGCTAACCCTGAATTGAAATCTAAAACCTGGTCCATCATTCATAACCCCATCAACAAGAATAAAGCTTTTCACCAGATTTCAGCAGGCAAAGATATTTTCTACAACCCAAAGACTCAGGAACTGAGCTGGTCTGAAGTAAATTCTAGACAATCCACAACGATTTCTAAAAAAAATGCCTTAGCAGGCACAGCAACAGCATCACTTTCAATCAGTCATCAGAAAATTGCTTTAGGGCAAATTAACCAGGAAAACCCAACAATATCCAATTTATTATCACAACAAAGTAATTTTAAAGCACAACGTTGGAATATCATTCACTCGGATATAAACAAGAATAAAGCATTCACAAACATCCCTAATAACACCACCATTTATATTGATACAAAAACCAAAGAGTTATCCTGGAATCACTCAACTCAAATTGCAGAGACAAAGACCCAATCCCAAAAAGAGACATCACCAGCCTCTACCCAAAGTACTCTGTTGGCAAGAAAACTGGATGATGCTGTCAAGCCTTATATGGGTACCGATTATAAACATTTAGATTGCTATACTCTGGTTGTAAATGGTCTTGAAAACATGGGGATACGATACAGAGGAAGAGGCAGTCTGAGCAGTCAATTGCAACAAAGAGCACAACTTGACGGGCGAGCAAATAATGCTTATTTTACGGGTGAAGGCATCACAGAAGCTCTGGGAGATAAAATTTACAGTAAAGCCATTTCTTCCATCAATAACATTGATAAACAAAGCAAAGATATTTTCCAGGAAATGAAAAACTTGATGAAAAAAGGCGATATTTTATCCTTTTCATTGCAAACAAAGGGCCATACAGGCGTTATTTCACAAAGCAAAGATCAGTGGACCTATATCAACTCAGGCCGTTTGGATAATTCGATTAACAGCAACTCACCAAAACATGGTGTCGGTGAAGAGACTTTAATTAATGAAATTAACAACTGGATAAAGCTCGCTCAACAACGTAAAGAAGCACTACAAATTACTGTGGGTAGAATTGATAAAGAGAAAATAGCCTAACTCATAACCAGCCATTGTCACTTTTTCAGGAGAGGCTCATTTTTCAGGGGATTACATTTTCAATGAATGAGGAAAGTACTGTTTGTTAAAACATTCAAGAAGTGCCTCAAATCCTATTTGACATCATTATTTTTTCCCGTTGAAATGACTCCTTATGTTTAGACTCCTTTCACTTTGGACGAGGCTTGTACTTGACCAGTACAGTGCATTGAATTACTATTAATTATCATCTGTGAATACTCTTTATAAATTATTTAGATTAAAAGCTTCAGCCAACCTGGGGCAAAAATAATAATGGCAACTATTAAAAAAATTTCTTTTTCAAATTCAAACACAGTCGGTATGATCGTTCGAGGTAAAATTGCTCCAGCTCATCATCCAGGAAAAATGGAACAGCATGCTGATTGCATTTTATCTAATGGTGCTCCAATAGGTTTTTTTGGTGAGGGTGATGGTGACTCGTCAAATAAAATTGGAATGAGTATGAAAGGTGTGGTCTACACTCACCAAGAATTTGCAAGAAAACGAGCGCCTTATGTGAATTTAAAAATTGCTCAAGCGACTCGTTCCATTTCTACCGTATTGCTTATTGAAGTCACTCCAACAGAAGCTAAAGCATTTGACAAAGCATGGGAGGATTTGAAAATGAAACCTGCGGCCTTCCACATTCTTGGTGGCAACTGCTCTACACGAGCTTCATCCACATTTATAACTGCAGGAATTCTAAAAAAAGGCATTCCAGGGTTGGACACACCTGATAGTCTTTATGCTCAGTTAATAGAGAAACGCAAATGTACCAGTATTTCCGGGTATATCGGATTTTCTGCTACCACAAAGGGTGGATATGAATTAAGTTACGAGTCTTATGCTTTATCCTATGTTCCTCATCCAGACCAAAGTAGTTTTGCTTCCAGTTTATGAAAAAAATTAATCATAAATGGTGCCTCCTACCCCTATTATTATGCACGATACTCTGCTCCGCATGTGATGCAAAAACAGATCAAATTAAAGGCCAGGCTATGTTTACTAAAGATACATTAAAACTCTCATGGGAATGGCCTGCTGGTCGTTCACCACAGCAAAAACTATTAGTCATTGTTGATAGTATTAAAAAAGAAAAAAATATTTCAATTAGTAACTCTGCATCAATGACGGCCCATCTCCCAGATCCAATGATACTGACCGCTCATGTAATAGAAGGCAGTAAAACTAACGTTACTAAGCTAAGTTTACGTCTACCTGAAATGGAATTAGGAAATATTGCAGTCAATGATCAAGTGGTTATTGGCCTTGATGAAGGTGATATCAGCATTTGTGTTGAAAAAGTACCTGAACACCTGGAGAAAGATGCAATTAGCACCTGGTTTTCATCATGGAACTGCTCTAAAAAATAAATAATTATTTTCTTAAGAAAACAATGAAAACAATCATCCGATTAGTACTTTTTTTGGGGCTTGGAATAATGTTCAGTGGATGTAAAACTATCGTTAATAAGCTAGCATTTCAGCCTGATAGCATTAATGTTTTACAGCAAGTCGATTTACCATCAGGAATAAAAGAACTGACGGTCATCACTGAAGATAATATCAGCCTTAAAAGTCTTTACCTGCCTGTTGCTCAATCAAAAAAAATTATAATCTATTTTCATGGTAATGCAGGTAATATCTATCATAGAATTCCTAGTTTGCTTCAGCTTCAAAAAATGAATATTAATGTTATTGGTGTCAGTTATAGAGGCTATGGTAAAAGTCAGGGGACTCCAAATGAAGACGGACTTTATCAAGATGGCAAAGCCATTTTAAAATTTGTTAATGAAGAGCTTGGATTTACTGATAAAAACACAGTCATTTTTGGCCGTTCTATAGGAACAACAGTTGCCATTAATACGGCACAAGAAAAAAACATTGCTGGATTAATACTGGTGACCCCATTGACAAGCGGTAAAGCATACGCCAAAAGTTCTGGACTAAATTTCATCTCATTTTTAGCAGGAGATTCATTTAATAATCTAGCTAAAATAAAAAATATTAACACACCGTTATTAGTCGTTCATGGTACTAAAGATGCAATTATTCCCTATTCAATGGGGGAAGAAATTTTCGATGCAGCTCGCTCAAGAAAAAAACTTATCAAAATTGATGGTGGAGGACATAACAACCTTCAGGATAGATATGAACAACAATATTGGCCGCCTATAGCAGACTTCATAAAAAATCTTCATTGAATGGTGGGTTAGCGTAAAGACTTAAATCATCGCAGCAAGTATGCCTATTACTATGATGAGTCAGAGCACTCTCCTTAAACTTAAGCCAATCAAAAATTGTGGCTATCTTTTTTTTCATTGGTCATTGCTTTTTTAGTAATGTCTTTATAAAGCGACAATACTTTCATAAAAATCTCTTTCAACTCATCATCAGCATTTTTCAGATAATGCTCATTTTTCTTTGTGTCACTAAACACTTCTTCAAGAAATTCAATGTCATAATTATCCAGTTTACTGC
This sequence comes from Gammaproteobacteria bacterium, assembly GCA_016744395.1. Classification (GTDB taxonomy): domain Bacteria; phylum Pseudomonadota; class Gammaproteobacteria; order GRL18; family GRL18; genus GRL18. The sequence continues at coordinate 30,304 of JADGEK010000039.1, forward strand.
CCTGTTCCAATTTTTTATCAATATCCAGCAAGCGAGGTAAGCGCTGTTTCTCAAAGCGTTCAAAAAGTGCTTCTAGTACCACTTTATCTTTAATATTTGTATCCATGATATTTCCTTGTTCTCTCTATTAATTCAGGATGATAAAAAAAATCTTTGTATTGATCTCGAACAGCAAAAAATTGATCGACATTATTGACAAAAAGTGTCACTAGTTCCAGAGCAAAGTGTTGACCGCTTTCTTTTTTAATTAATTCTAAAATATCATTATCGTGCCAGGCTTTTTTATAGCAACGATCCGATGCCAGGGCATCAAAAACATCAATAATGGCTTATTTGAAATTTTCAATATTCATGCTTAAAATTTCATTATTCGCCGTTGTATAAAGCTCAATTCGATTCAGATAGGTCGACTGATTTAAATATAGAACTGGCATGCTAGCCAGACTAATCCATTTAAATTCAGTTCTCATTTTATCAGCGTACTTCTTAAAACGTAGTTTTTTGCTCACATGTCAGTAATAATAGAAAACATAATCTCATTTGAGTAATGAAGCAAGTCTATTCCACGATCAATTTTTTATGATACTGTACTTGGTTTTAGCCAGGCCATAAATAGGGTAAAACCCAGGACCATCACAACGGCACCAATAAACAGTCCAATAATGCCTGATAGCATCATTCCACCAATAGCACCAACAAATATAACCGACATAGGTGCATTGACGCCTTTAGCCAATAAAATGGGTTTTAAAACATTATTCAATAAACCAACCCCAATATTCCAAACCAAAAATGCAATTGCTGCACCTGTTCCTGTCTCTGGTGATGAAAACGCCCATATAGAAAGAGGAATTAAAACCAATAGAATATCAATTTGTACAATGGCCATAATTAAACAAATAAAGGCCAACACACCCGCAGCAGGTATGTCCATAGCAATAAAGCCTAATCCTGCAAGCAGTGATTGAATTAACGCAATACCAAGGATACCAGTCACAACACTCTTCACGGTTGACAGTGACAATTCAGTCAGTTCTTTACCCCTATCGCCAGCCACTCGATCAAAAATGGCAATGAAGGTTTCTTTCACTCCATTGCCCGACACCAGAAAAACACCTGCAATAATAATAGAAAAGACAAAAATAAGGATATTCAAACTGGCACTGGCCGCTGTCGTTAGAATCCATTTGACAAATGTTTTTATTTCAGAAGCGTATTGGCCCAGTATGGCTTTGGGATCTTGTGATGCCTGCATCCAGATCTTACTCAATTGTTTGCCAATCAAAGGCCATTGTGCAACCCCTTCTGATGGCGGCGGGATTGACAGTTCATTCTTTTCCAGATGATTTGAGAGATCTTGGGTGTTATCAATCAAGGCGCTTGAAATCAGTACCGTTGGTATAATGAGAATAAAGATAAGGGCAAGGGAAACTAATGTAGCCGACCAACCTGCACTAAGACCTGTTTTATTTTTGACCCATAAATAAATTGGATACGTACCAATAGCAATAATGCCTGCCCACACAATAGGACTAATAAAAGGTTTTGCAATTTCAAAGCACCACAAACCTAAAAGTGCAATTAAAGCAATTTGTATCGCGGCTTCTATTGATGTTGATGTTTTTGTTGTCATATTATTCCCTTATTTAATTTGTATTTCTGATTTTCTTATTGCCTATATTCAGGTTTATTCATTGTGTCGATGCAATACGACTGACCAGTAGTGATAATCGACTCAATGTTATTTGGATTATATTGAAAGTTTCAAATTTTAGCTTTTATATTATCTATTTATACCCATTTTACCGAGCAATCATAGCCTGACGACCACTGGTGTATAGCCAGCGAATGAGTTCATATTCAAAAGGAGAACCACTTTGGTAATATTGAAATGAGGTGTTAGCTCTGGTATCCACACCTGTCATAATATAATAAAAAACCAGCCACCCTCCATTTCCATTCATCCCAAAGACATCATCGGTCAACCAGGTCGTTGCAACAAAATCAACCACCAAACCAGAGGTATCACGCAGATTTGAAGGGCCAAATAATGGTAGAACAACATAAGGCCCTTCATCAACCCCCCAATAGCCCAAAGTTTGACCAAAATCTTCTTTCACTTCAGGGAAACCCATCCCAGTAGCAATATCAAAGATGCCACCAATACCCATGGTGGTGTTAGAAATAAAACGCAGGCCATTATTTGCCGTGGTTTCACCATTTAACTGTAATGCAGAATTGAGTGTGTGATTAAAGCTGGCGACATTATTGAAAAAATTATTAATGCCCTGACGTAAAAATAAAGGCACATAGTCTCGATACCCATTTACTATGGGCAACATCACATAACGATCCAGTTCAGCATTAAATATATAGGTACTGCGGTTCATACCTTCCCATGGGTCATAGATATCAACTGGGTATTCGACATCCTCTTTGACAATTGAATCAACCGAATGCATAGTTTCTGGTGCATCCTCTAATTCTTGTGGCGGTATGGCGCTGCAGGCTGGTAATACAATTACAATAATGGATAAAAGCAATAGGCGCTGAAGTGGTTGAGAAAATGATTTAACAGAATTCAGGCTCAACATTATTGGTTACTCCCTGAAAAGAAATTCACCATATAAGCCACATTGTCTTTATAGTCCATATTTCCACAATGCCCTCCGTAAGGATAAACCATTGCCCTGCCGGGGAATAAATTCTTTATCGTGTCGATCTCACCATCCTTAAGAATGGGATCATCTTCATTGTGCATTAATCCGATTTTTTCGGACTGTCGCAAGTAATCTTTGATGGATAACAAACTGGACTGTGCAATCAAATCATCACGGCTGGTACCCGTCACTTGAGAAAAATAAGGCAGGTAAATGTCTTCAACATAGTCACTAAAGCCCAGTCGACGTGATGCCTTAGAATAGTGAGTCAGTGAGCTTGTTGAATTAAGCTGAGTCTTTTTGGGCACCAGATATCCCATATTATTGAACACATCACTGACAAACATCATATCAGATGAAGAGATACGAAAGGCGATACCAATGAGTGCCTTCATTTTACTATCAGTCGGATTTTTATCTTTATAAGCGGAGTAAAAGAAGTTGGGACCTGTCATAGATAATTTTTGATGTTCACGATGATAGGCAGTTATATTAGCCATAAACTCTTTAAAAAATGCATTGAAGTTATCCGCACCGCCAGGAATGTTGTCCTCCAACATGGCATCCAGAAGTTTAACGGAATGAAACAAGTTCAACGGAGGGTTGATCATCAGCACTTTATTAAAGCCAATGGCTTTTTTCTGTTCATCCAGTTGGGCGACAAAAGCCGCTTGTGATGCCCCCAGACTATAACCAATTAAATTGTAATCAGTCACTTCAAGGTTGGCTTGTTCAGAGAGAATTAATTGCATCACTTTATACAGATCAGCTGAATCTGCTTTTAGATTTCCAGGAATGGCCGTTTTAGATGCATTGACCATAAAATTAGTAAACGTAGGTGAGCTAATTGTGATCACATGATAGCCTGCCTGATAAAAAGCACGTTGAAACACTTGCATTTTTGCAGAACGATGTCCTGCTCCAGTTCCTGCAATGGCAAAAATCAGCGGTGCTTTTTTCTTCTGAGCCGTTACCGCATAGTCTAAGCCACGACTGTGGTACCAGAAAACATCAGGTATCGTTCGTGCACCCAAGATTTTCAAATGATATTCTTTATGAGGTATGCGAGTAAATTGAGGCAGTACCGCCTGAAACTCTTTAGGCGTTCCAATTATTGTGGCTGCATAGGGATTTTCTAATGGATAACTGTATTTTGAAGAGCTTTCTTTTAAAGGTTCCTCTTTTGCAAAACCATTGTTTGACGTTGCTGCAGCAAAGACTGCAGTGTAATTCAGTGACAGCAAAATAATACTGGTTTTGATAAAGTTATGCATAGAGTTGTTCTCGATATTTTAAATAATATTGCTCTGTTTTATTATGAAACAATTTAATGTGAGGCAATTGAATCGATCATACATGAAGAAGCATTCATAAAACATCAAAAAATGAAATGAAAAGTTCCACTATATCTCAAAACAATTGCCACTATTTGTTCTTGTTATTATCCAGTGATTGAAATTATTTGTCACTTAAACTTTTTATTTTTAGCATGTAAGACCTTAATCTGGAACAAAGTATTGCGTTCATCTTCTTCCAGAGAGGATTCAATAAAACGGATGGTCTCTTTGTGACAAGGGATGACATTGTATTTCAGTGCATTGACCCTTTTTTGAGTTTTTCGTTGTTCCTCTAACATTCTCAACAGTGACAGTTCTGCCTCACCTAATTGTGCACACAGACTGACGGTATCAATTAAATGACTCCGTGTATCATCTAAACTGGCATCACTCTTTAACAAGCCTACAGGCTCCAATGGTAGCTTACTGACCTGTATTGAAGGATACTCCACACCCAGATTGGAACGCGGTAAAATTTTAATTTTGAGTGCAGGTTTCAGCCGTAATGCTATCTGACGTAAATTCTGACTTCCCATACGCATTTGGGTAACGCCCAGCCAGCGATAAGACTTTATCAGAGAGGCTCGGGTTTGTTTGCGAAGTTGACGATAAAATTTTAATTTTTCATAAACCAGACGTGTCAAAATCTCCTTTTTCCGCTCCAACAATTCATAACCGTCTTCCAATATGATGGTTTGCTTTTTGAGTTCCAGAAGAGAATTTTTTGTCGGCGGTACATTTAATAACTTTTTCATCTTATGCGTCCCTGGGCAGACCTTCCCAATGATGATATCGGGCTAAATCAGTTTCTGACACTCGCGATAGTACGGATGCTGGCAGTATCGATAAAAGTTCCCAGGCAATATTCAGGGTCTCAAAGATAGAACGCTCGTGTTCTTCACCCTGATTAATATAAACAGCCTCAAACTCATGGGCAAATGATAAAAAGTGATTATCTTCTTCGGATAATTCATCAGTACCAATAATGGATGCCAGATTTCTCACTTCCTGCGCTTTCGCATAAGCAGCAAAGAGTTGATTTGCGACACGCACATGATCATCACGGGTATCATTTTTTCCAACACCATCTTTCATCAGTCGCGATAAAGAGGGCGATATATTAATGGGCGGATAAATGCCTTTACTATGCAATTCACGTGAAAGCACTATCTGACCCTCTGTAATATAGCCAGTCAAATCAGGAATGGGATGTGTAATATCATCAGAGGGCATGCTCACAACAGGCATCATAGTGATTGAACCATGGCGATTTTTTATCCTTCCTGCTCGTTCATAAATACCTGCCAAATCAGAATATAAATAACCAGGATAACCTTTTCTCGCAGGCACATCGCCTTTTTCTGTTGATATTTCTCTTAATGCCTCTGCATAGTTGGTCATATCGGTCAGGATAACCAGCACATGACGATCTTCATCAAAGGCCAGATATTCTGCAACAGTAAGCGCCGTACGGGGTAAAATTAATCGCTCTAAAGTGGGATCATCTGCCTGATTGATAAACATGACAACATTACCCAATACCCCATTGGATTCAAAATTATTTTGGAAAAACAAGGCATCACTATAGGATATTCCCATGGCTGCAAAGACAATGGCAAAGTTTGACTCCTCACCCAATAATTTTGCCTGACGTACAATTTGGGCTAATAGTCGATTATGCGGTAAACCTGAACCTGAAAAAATAGGCAGCTTTTGCCCTCTTACCAATGAATTCAGTCCATCAATAGCAGCAATACCTGTCTGAATAAATTCCTTGGGGTACGCACGCGCTGCAGGATTTACGGCAGAACCATTAACATTACGTTTTAACGCAGAAACAATCGGTGGACGTTCATCTCTCGGTTTTCCGATGCCATTAAAAATTCGACCCAGCACATCGGTTGATAACGACACTTGAAACGGTTTTTGCAAAAATCTTACCCAGGTACGTTCTAAATCTAAATCATCTGTTCCTTCAATCACCTGAATAGTCACTAATTCATCAGAAATCTGTACCACCTGTCCATTACGCTTATGGTTACGATGATCAGTCACAATGACTTGATCACCATAGGCAATTCCAGGAACAGTTTGCATAAATAACAGTCCACCATGGGCGGCTGTTGCCTGACGATATTCGAGTTCTTTCACAGCTCTTCTCTCAAAGTCAATTCCTTCATAAGAGCTCCTGCGCATATTCGATCCGATATTTTTGAAAATCACTTTTTATCTGTTCGATAAATAGTTTTAAATTTTCAGTTTGCTCGCTACTATAATTACTCTTACAACGTTTTGCTGTTATCAGTAAAGGCAGCTTCTTAAGTGCCTGGACTGACATTCCAATCGTGAGCATACTTTCACCCTGATGATAGATAACAAGCATCATCTGCAATAATAAAAACTGCTTTTCAGGGGAAGCATAACTATCCACTTCATCTAAAGCACTTTGCTGTAAAACACCTTCTTTAATCAAATCTGCACCTTCAAGCACCCAGCGTTGCTCCGAAGATAGAGCTTCTGGCCCCACCAGATTAACAATGCGCATCAATTCCTGAGCCTGAGTGAGTAGCGATAAGGCTTCTGAACGCAACTTCAGCCAGTCAGGATGAACATTTTCAACCCACCAGTCTGCCGTCACAGAAACATATTCAGAAAAACTCTCGGTCCATGACACCGAGGGGTAATGTCTGGCATCAGCCAGTTCTTTAGACAAGGCCCAGAATGTTTGTACAATCTCCTTTGTATGACCCGTGACAGGCTCAGAAAAATCACCGCCAGGGGGTGATACCGCTCCAATTAAAGTCACCGAACCCTGGTTATTCCTGCTTTCACCAGTAACACTTTCCTCATAACCGAGAATATGCACTCGTCCGGAACGCTCATAAAAGGCAGCCAATCGAGAAGCTAAATAAGCAGGATAACCTTCTTCAACCGGCATTTGTCCCAAACGTCCTGCAACCTCTCGCAGAGCTTCTGCCCAGCGACTGGTTGAGTCAGCAACCATCACCACATCCAGCCCCTGATCCCGATAATATTCGGCCATAGTGACACCGATATAGATAGATGCCTCTCTTGCCACTACAGGCATATTAGAGGTATTAGCCACTAAAATAGTACGCTCCATTAAAGAACGTTTACTTCTGGGATCGATCAATTGTGGAAAAGTCTCCAGCACATCGACAAGTTCATTACCTCGTTCACCACAGCCGACATAAATCACAATATCAGCATCTGACCAACGGGCAACCTGTTGCTGAATCATTGTTTTACCTGCTCCAAAAGGACCAGGAATAGCGGCTTTACCGCCTTTTAACAGGGGAAAGAAGGTATCAAAAATGCGCTGGCCCGTGATCAGCGGCGCAATAGCATCCGCACGACGCTTAAAAGGTCTGGGCGTTCTGACAGGCCAGCGATGAGAAAGGTAGAGCAACTCTTCAGTACCCTGCTCATTTTTAATACGGGCAACAGGATCATTCAGAGTATAAAGACCTGCTTCTGCCAGCCATATTATTGTTCCAGAACTATTGGGTGGAACCAGAATCTGATGCGTGATAAGTTCTGTTTCTTTCACTATACCCAGACTCATTCCGCCACTGACCACATTCTCAAGTTCAAGATTTGAATTAGTTTCAAACAACCATTTTTTATCGCGATTTAAAGCAGGCAAGTTGACACCACGTGGAATATAATCACCTGATATTTGTACCAAATCTTTTAGCGGACGCTGTACACCATCAAAAATCTGCCCTAACAGACCTGGTCCCAATTCAACTGATAGGGGATATCCTAATGATTCAACTTTTTCGCCCAATATTAAGGATTCCGTATCTTCATAAACCTGAATCAGGGCAATATTTCCTTCCCGACCAATAACCTCTCCCATTAAACTCAGCTTGCCAATACGCACCTGCTCACCGATACAGGCTTCTATCAACTCTGCTCGCACCAAAGGGCCATTTATCTGAGTCAGTTTACCGTCCATGAATTTTTTCACTTTCATGACTTAATTCTGAAAAGAACTGTTCCGCCACCCGTTGATGAATACTCTCTGATAATCGTTCAATACGTCCTTCAAAGGTATTATCAATACGTATTAAACGTTTTTCATCATACATGATAATTCCACCGCTCATGGAGTGACATTCTTTGGACAATTCAATTGTTTCTCCACCCTCAATTTCTTTAATGATACTTTCCCATTGATTTTCCATTTTCTGCTGATCAGTTTGATTAAACTCAACCAGTAAATGTTTGTTGCCAATTGCTGTCACACCGTATTGAATAAACGCAATAATGAGCTGCCTGTATTGCATCTCATTATTGACAATATCAGCCATTTTTAATTTGACTTGAGTGATCACATCTTTAATTAATTTCCAGCGTAATTGATCCAATTTTTTTTGTACGTTTAATTCACTGGACTGGACTCTGTTTCGGTAGATATTTTCAGCTGACATTTTAGCTGCCATGACTTCCTTTTCTTCACGTAATTTAAGGCGCTCATTTTCATCATCAATAAAATGGTCATGACTGCGTTTCGCACGCTGCAGATACTCTTCAGCCAGATCACTCGCTCGCTGCATGAGTGCCGTTTCAAGATCTTCTACTTTTAACTCTGAACTCATTCGTCATTTTCCAATGTGTCGTTACCCAGGACCTTTGTCACCAACTTTTCAACATAGGGGTGATACTCTTGAGATGCATCAAGTGGCGGAACTTCCGTCACAATAATATTGCCACCATGGACTCGAGTGTCAGCCAGCAGAGGACAGGGAGCTTGTGACAAATAGGTTTCAAGTAGTACTAATGCTTTTTGTCGACTCGTGAGCAGTTCCAGAAAGAGTTTTTTCATATCTTCTGTATCGGCATCTGGCCATGTTTCAAAACCCAACAAGGCAAAGCCCTCCATTAAAGGACGTCCTCCCATGGCTATCATACGCGTCACCTCTGACACTAGAGTTTTCCTATCAGTAAAATTGAGATCACTAAACCATAGATAGCAACACCTTCAGCCAAGCCTAAATAGATAAGACTGCGCCCAAAGTTTTCTGGCTTCTCTGAAATAGCTGCCAGTGATGCAGCACCAATGGGACCAATAGCCATACCAGCGGCATAGGTTGCCACACAGGTGGGCAGTGCAATGCCAATAAAAGCCAGCCCCTTGCCAATTGAAAATTCAGGGTTACTTGTCACTTCCATAACTTCATCAGACATAGCTATGACTTCCTGTATACCGATAAATAAAGTGCCGAACAATGCCAGTACAAACGTTGATAAGTTGATGACCAGCGATGTTTTTAACCAGGCAGGTGCTGTTTTGGCTCTACTGAAGGGTTTTATTTCAAAATAGATTCCCAGGGCTATTACGCCTGCCAGGCTGAGTGATAATATTAATAGCGATACAGTCATAATACATATCCTTTAACTTGATTCAGTTATTTTTAATTTTTGAGGTGATAATTCCATCGGTTTAAATAAATAACCATCCGCTGTAAAAAATCTTGAAAAGCCTTCATAGTATTCTAATCGTAACACCTGGATAGCAACAATAGCACCTTCCAGCAAGAGAATAAAAAGATTACCTAAAATGATAACCATCCAGTGCCCAGCATCATTTGTTGTCGTTGCCAGAGCAAATAAAGCAATTGCCAGTGCACTGTGATTTAAGGCAAAGGCAGCAACTCTTAAAAATGAAATTGTATTACTAAAATAGGCGATAATGACATCATAAGTTTCAAATAAACTGACCAGAAAGCGCTCCGCAACTGGACCTGAACACTTCAACCATTGAAAGATAAACAATACTATCAATGGTAGCACGACAGACCACGCATTCAATATCGAAAATTGTCCTCGGCTCAGTTCAAAAACACCCCAGAAAATAGCGATATAAAGCAATAATCCTACCATACCACGTGAATTAAAAAGGGCTTCTTTAAGCTGAGAGTTTCTCCAGTGATTATAAATACTAATTACATTGAGAAGCACGAGAAAACAGGCTCCCAGAAGTAAGGCTAATTTCAGCATCAGCATAGGTTCCTCCATCGGTGATAACCACAGACTGGGCAGGATATGCTCATAGGAAAAAATACTGCCATACAGAAGCCCAAAAAGCATCGATGAAAGACCAATAGCCATAAAAAATGGAGAATATTCAGGCCATTTTTTCTTAATCAATAATGATAGACCCAAAATACAGGCTCCATGTCCTACATCACCGAACATCAGTCCAAACATCAACACATAGCTCAGCGTAAAAAACCAGCTG
>JADGEK010000206.1 GCA_016744395.1 Gammaproteobacteria bacterium
CTGATGAAGTGAAGCAGATGCTGAGCACCATTGGTGCGGATTCCATTGAGGACTTATTCGATGAAATTCCACAGGCACTTCGTTGTGACAGTCTGGATGCTATCCCCTCTAAACAATCTGAAATGGCTGTGCAACGCCTGCTATCTGAAAAAGCGATGCTGGATGGCACGCCAATGTGTTTTGCTGGTGGTGGGGCTTATGAACATCATATTCCTGCAGCCATATGGGAAGTTGCGACCCGGGGTGAATTCTATTCGGCTTATACGCCTTATCAGGCTGAAGCAAGTCAGGGTACATTACAAGTTGTTTACGAATTTCAAAGTATGATTGCCAGCTTAACAGCAATGGATGTGTCTAATGCCTCTTTATATGATGGTGCATCGGGTCTGGCAGAAGCGGTTTTAATGTCGGTTCGTGCCAATCGTAAAGCGAAATCAAAACGTATTCTGATGCCAAAAAATGTGTCGTCAGTTTATCGTCAGGTCGTGGAGACCATTGTTAAAAATCAGGGTATTACGCTTGAGCTGATTGATTTTCAAAGTGATTCAGGGACCATTGATATGAGCCAGCTGACGGCTCAGACTGAATCTTTTGCTGCACTGGTCATACCACAGCCCAATTATTTTGGAAATCTGGAAGATGTGCATCAATTAACTGATTGGGCGCATGAAAAGGGCGGTTTAGTGATTGCCCAGGTTAACCCAACAGCACTGGCTTTGTTAGAAGCTCCAGGAAACTGGGGCAAAAATGGGGCTGATATTGCGGTGGGTGAAGCTCAGCCTTTAGGTGTTCCTCTTGCATCAGGCGGCCCTTATGTGGGGTTTATTGCTTGTAAACAGAAATTAGTTCGACAACTGCCTGGGCGTATTGTAGGCCGTACAGTAGATTTAGATGGTAAGCCTGGATTCAGTTTGACCTTACAGGCACGTGAACAACATATCCGTCGTTCTAAGGCGACGTCCAATATCTGTACTAACCAGGGCTTAATGGCCACAGCGGTGACTTTGTATCTTTCATTTTTGGGCAAAGACGGTCTGCAAAAAGTCGCGGCTTCTTGCGTAGAAAATACGCAAAAGTTGATGTCAATTCTGGATGGGCTGTCAGGTGTTGATTTCCCTTTTGGCAAAAGTGTTTTCCATGAATTTGTGCTGTCTCTTGATGTGAATGTGGATGATGTGCTGGAAGCTTTGGCTGAAGAAGATATTGTGGGTGGGATAAAGCTCTCTTTAAAACCAAAGTCTTTACAAGCAGAGTCACAAAAAAATACAGCTGAAAATTTATTATTAGTCTGTGTCACAGAAACGAAAACGGAAGACGATCTTAATTTCTTTGCAAATACTTTGGCTGATGTCCTCTCCAAACTAAGAAACGAGTCAACAACGGGAGGAGAACAATAATGGTTAAACGTATCGTTGAACAGCAGGGTGAAACTCTCATCTTTGAGCGTTCTGATAAAAATCGTCAATGCTCTTCATTAGCACCAAGTGTTGATGTCAATGAAGTTTGTAAAGGTTTACCTGAACACTTATTAAGAAAGCAAGAACTGGAGTTGCCACAGGTCGGTGAATTACAGGTGGTTCGCCATTACACTCGTTTATCACAAAAGAATTTTTCAATTGATACCCATTTCTATCCCCTGGGATCATGTACCATGAAATATAATCCCCGTGCCTGTAATACTTTGGCACAGTTACCTGGCATCATTGGGCGCCATCCTATGGCGCATCCTTCAATGAGTCAGGGAATTATGGGCTGTCTATATGAACTGCAAAATATGTTGATGGAAGCCACTGGTATGAAACAGGTTTCCTTAACACCAATGGCAGGTGCTCAAGGTGAATTTGCCGGGGTGGCGATGATTCGTGCTTATCATGATCATAATAAGGATACTGCACGCAGTGAAATCATTGTGCCTGATGCCGCTCATGGAACGAATCC
>JADGEK010000142.1 GCA_016744395.1 Gammaproteobacteria bacterium
ACTGCCCAGACCGATGGGAACGGCGACAGCCAGAGCAATGAAGGTGATCATAAAGGTACCGGAAAAAATCGGCAAGGCACCAAATTTGCTGTCAGCCACACCTGGTGACCATTCAGTGCCTGTAATAAAGTACCAGAAACTACGCATTTGAAAAAATTCAATGGCTTCAAATAGAATCGAGAAAAGCACACCAAAGGTGGTTAGAATTGAAACGGTTGCGGCGAGAATCAGCAGCAACTCAATGAATTGCTCTTTTAATTCGTGATGCCTTTTTTTTAATTCAAAAGGTTTCAAATGGTACTCCAGAAAAAAACCCACCGACCATTATAAGCTAAGGAAGGTGGGCCATAAATAAGAGCATTGGTTTAACTGATGGATTTAAATCATTTAACTTAAACCAATGGTGACGCTATAAAGTTTATTTTTTAGATAAATCATTCAAAGTCAGCTTAGCGTGTTTTTTAACACTCGCTCTTATTGTACTTCTACGATCATCAGGTAAAGCAATTAAACCAATTTCACCTAAAATACCATCTGGCCCAATCATATCTTCTTTCATAAACATTTCAACGTATTTGTCCATTGCTGGTACATCTTTTCTATGAGAGTTTTTGGTATAAAAGAATAAAGAACGTGAGATAGGATACTGACCGCTTGAGATGCTATCTGGGGTTGGAACAACACCATTTACTTTAGCAGCAGCAACTTTATCATCATTTTCAATCAGGAAGCTGTAACCAAAAATACCAACAGCTGCAGGATTTTTGCTCAGCTTTTGAACAATCAAGTTATCATTTTCACCTGATGGAACGTAAACACCATCTTGTCTAACTTTGTGGTATTTCTTATAACCTTTGTTTTTGACTTTATCTTTCTTGTATAAAGAAGTATAAACATCCATTTTCTTAGTCTGACCTTTCATGATCATGTCTTCAAAGGCATCACGTGTACCAGAACTTGTTGGTGGTCCATAGATGATAATTTCTCTATCTGGAAGGTTGCTATCAATTTCACTCCAACGTTTGTATGGGTTTTTTACTAAGCTCTTGCCATCTTTAGATGGTACTTCTTCAGCGACAGCAAGCAATAGATGCTTTTTAGTCAATGATAATGCAGCATTTTTCTTATTTTGAGCAATGGCAATACCATCAAAACCAATAACGGCTTCCGTAATATCGGTGACACCATTTTTTTCACATAATTTAAACTCTTTCGTTTTCATGCGACGAGAAGCGTTCGTAATATCAGGTGTATCCAGACCATTACCCTTACAGAATAATTTCATTCCACCACCTGAACCTGTGGACTCAACGACAGGTGTTGGATTTTTACTGGTCGCACCAAATTCTTCAGCAACAGAGCTTGAGAAAGGATAAACTGTTGAAGAGCCAACAATACGTATTTGATCACGTGCCTGAGCCAGATTGACTGTAGTGGCCATTATTGCTGTCGTTGCTAATAACGACAAAGTAGTTTTTTTAAATATCATCTTGGTTTCCGTTTTTAATTAATCTACAACGATTATAAGAAATCAATATGACAACTTTGTTACAGAATTAACAAAAGGTGAGATTTGATCAATGAAAAGTACGTAAAGCGGAAAGACGTTGTATCCAACGTCTCTAATATTGGAACCACCTAGAGCAACAAATAAATAAATGCATTAAATATTTTGTTACATTTTCACTAAATGAAGTACAATTATTCATAATAACTGGGCATACTGAAGTTTTTCATAGTATTAATATCTGGAAAAAATATGCATTCACAACTATGGTCTTATAAAGAACCACTTTCTGAACACATCAAGTCTCAACTGGAATCTCTTAGTCAGCACCTCAATTTAAGTGAGTACAACCACCTCATATCAGATATTGAAGCTCTCCTAGGCACTTTTATTCAAGAAAAGAAAAATGAAAGTAATGCTAAAAACTCAATTAACACTAATATGAGAATAAGATCGGCATTAACTAAAACCCAACAGCTTATAGTTGAAGTCAATGAGATTTTATCTGAAGAATGCACCGATGCCGTTAAAATGCATTTGCTCGAAAATGATGAAGATAAATGGTTGCAACTCAAAGTCCTGGAACTTGACTTACCAAATCATCTGGACTCAGTGGAAGAGATTTTAAAATATTTAAACATGCTGGATTCACTCAAAGACGTTAATAATGAGATTGATAAAAAAAGAAAAAACCCACAGCGTATCTTTTTTTCTCAACTCAATAAAGTTCTCATTAAATATAAAATCGATGTCGAGAAACAGACTCAAAATCCTACTTCGAGTGATATAAATGATATTGACTATTTGTATCACTCGATAATGGAACAGCTTGATATCACAAAAATAGATTTGAATCAGATCAAATAACAAAGCAGTCTTTTATAATTTCATGACAGTATACAAATCATCGATAATCTCTTTCAAAATATTCAATCAAAACTAAAAAAGCGACTTAAATAACTGATCCGAGTCATCCTCCATATTATTTATGTTGTCCGCAGAATGAGTTCTTTTATGAATGGTAAATTGGAGCCTTTTCTTATTGACAGTCGATGCAGAAGCAACTGCTATATTATTACGTTGTTTGGATTTTCTTGCACGTTTTGCAGCCAACTCAATTTTCAGTTCTTGAGTGGATTTATTTGCAATAATAGGACTAAGGTGATCAGCAATCCGAGATAAAATTCTGACAGGGACTTTACTTGTAAATGTATAACGTTCTATATTCCCCTTAACAACACTCATAGTAATACAAATTGCATACTTTGACTTACCTTCACCTGTATCAAAAATACTCAATACGGCTGCTGAACGATTCACCGCTATTTTATTATGTCGATTATCACCTGTTCCTGTTTTTGCTCCCACTGATTCTACATATTCCATTAGAGGATGGCGAGAAGCAAAAATTGCAGTGCCTTTTTGTAAAACACCCGCCATAGCTTTTCTTGCCACGATAGAGACGGTTTTTGGAATGATGCGTTCATATTGATGTTCTATTTTAAAGGGTGTTTCAAACTCACTGTCTGGTGCTAAAATGATGCGTTCAATGGCTGAAATATTTTTTTCATGAACTCCATTGTTTAGAAGTGTTCCCGCCAACTCAACAAGTGACATAGGCGTGTCACCTGAACTGCCTAGAACGACTGCATAAGAAGGTGATACATTAAAAGGGTATCCCAGTTTTTTCCATGCAGGTGTCACACCTTGAGAAAAAGCTTTACGTTCCATATGAGTGTATAAAGTATTCTTCATCCAGAACTGATTTGTTTTTAGCCACTGAGAGGTTTGCTTAATTATTCGTTTTTCATCATCTTTCACCAGATTAGAATGGACATCATGTTGCAGGCGAACTCTTGCTAAAAGCCACTTTTTTTCATAATGTGTGATGCGCTTAAACCATGATGCTAATCGTTGATATTTTTTCTGACCTTTATTGTAAGATTGCTTATCATCCAGACTCATCTCTTTAATAATTTCTCTGGATCGAGTAATAATTTCTTTATTGCTTATTTGCTTTTCACCAGATGCCAGCTCTTCCAAAAATGAGTCCTGAACACGTTCTATAAAATAGTTTAAACCATCTAAATAATCCTGTTCTTCTTTTTCTATCGCTTCATTTAATATTTTGTTTCTGGTTGGATTTTTTTTATTAGTCAAAATGGCCACTTTGTCAAAACCTGATTGATCAATATAGTAGTCCACAACATCACGCATCAAGCGAACAAAAGATAAATTAATGGATTGAGTGGTCATTTGCCAAAGATTTGGATTTTTCCTATCATCACTCTTTTGATAATTATGAAATTCATGCCAGCTTTCACCCGTTAAAAATTTGCTGTCTGGATTTGCTGAAATTCTTCGAGACATAGCCCAATTCAAAACTTGTTCCATTGATGCATCAGGATATTTTTTAATATAGGAAGCAAGCAATTGTTTAATGGTAACCGATGACTTGCGATATTTATTAAAGAGTTTTTTAGCTTCTTTGTCATCCAATTCAACAATAGCTGACTGTAAAGTTAAGGCTTCATCATGAATTATCATCAAATAATTGACGAGCACTCTCAACTTCGCAGTTGAACCCCATTGAAAACGACCCTGTTTGGCAGGATTATAGACGACATTTGACTGGGTATCGGTATTGGCTAAAAGCTTCCATTGGCGATTTTCATCAATCTCCAAAACGACTACTCCGTATTGAATATTTTTCAATTCATCCAGGCTAAGACTGTGCAATAAGCCCTTTTGACGACCTTGTACAAAAGGTGATTGTTGAGCAAATTCAGTGTACATTTCATCTAAAACAGAACGAATGTTTTTTTCTAGTTGTGCATCGGTCGTCATTTCAATCGATACTGGCATTGCATCAACTGTTTGCAGGTTAATTTTCTTCGCTTCTGCTGAGCCTGATTTCTTTGCCACAGCCTGACGTATAAACTGTGTATACTGATTCCGCGCACTGGATGATTCCCTGTGTAGAGCATAATCCAATTTATCACGGCTATTTCGTTGAGGGTTCCATGCAGGCTTCATTGCTCTTGATTTCACATACAAGGCTGAATTCAGTAGCTTCTTCTTATTCAAACGGGATAAGAGTAGATTAGCCTGTTTATCAATGACATCTGGTGAACGTAATAATTCACTTGGACGACGTATGGAGACAATTAAACTACAAATATTTTTATAAGCTTGAGAGCGGATGACACTATTTTTGCTTTTTAACTGTTGGTTTAACTCATCGATCGTATAGCCAAACCATGCATAATAACTGGCTCCAAAACCAAACAGTTCTCCAGAATGTGATTTAGGACCTCCCGCCATTGGCACGGTATTGAGAAAATCAACCAAGGCTTTTTGCACCCCTGCTTTTTTTCCATTTCCTCTATCGACACTCTCTGTATTGTCACCATACAAATGCAAACCAGCACCAATCATTTGATTGATCTTATCATTAACACTTTTTGTTCTGCCACCAGGTGTATTGGTTATTTTTTCTAATGTCGTCATTAGAGTACTGCCTCCCGAATAGGAGCCCTCACCTGTAATTTTATATTGCACATATTCTGACACACTTTTTATAATTCTTGGCCCTTCTATCAAATAATTCAACTCTACATCGTCTTGTTCTTCATTGAATACCATATGCCGTAATTTGTCATTTTCCCAAACAAGTAATGCTTTTAAAATAAAAGGTGAAATGTTTTCAAAATCTTTGAATTGATTCGGATGCTTATATTGATAGGTCAGTTCACTATGACGGTCAATAATTTTTAGACCTGAAAATGCCTTACCTTGATAATGATTAAAAGGAATAATTCCCATATCAAATAGTTTTTTAGCCTGAGGTGTTAGAACCAGATGCGTCTCTCTATCGACCTGAAATCCTGCATTATTTAGAACATTAAATAATTGAGGGTAATACGTCATACCATCACGCTTCCAACGTGGACTATCAGGTATGGGAATATCCCAAGCTTCAGGTTTTCCCGGCTTACTCTCTAATTGAGCTACTTTTTCAACTTGAGCCGTCATATATCGAAAACCAAAACCATAACGCACTTCTTCAGCCATAATGCCCATAACGAGTAGAAAAGCAATCATACCAGCAAAAATACTGGTCTCTTTTTTTACCAGAATATCCCATATTCGGACAAACAATTGCGGGAAAAAAATGGTCAGAAAAAGAGCAAAAATAAATTCAACTTTTTCAGGTAAAAATAAGTAATTCCAGTAAAAAAGAATAACGGCTAAAAAAATAGTCAAACTCGTAATCAATAATCGATTAGGACAAAAAAACATCCATATCGAACGCTGATCACGCACCACACCCTCATCTTGCCACTCAAAAAGTGCAAAATAATGCCAGACGACTTGAATAATGAAGAAACACAGTAAAAAAAGGCTCAGATCACCTTGTTCAAATCCTGAAGGCAAATGCCAAAAGTAAGAGATGATCCCAACAACACCAAGACAGAGATACAGAGATACAATAACAATACGCAACAATAAATGAGTTAAGCAATAGGAAGGGCTCCTATTCAGTTTATCTGCACTTATCTTAGAGTCACTAGAATCGTTACTGCTTTTAGCAGCAAGACAAACACTTGTCATTCACACACCTTATTCAAGCTATACTCTATTAATACAAATAGAATTCTCTTATAAAAAGAAAATGATTTTATATTAAGAATAAAATACAAATAATCGGTGATTAAATAGCTCGTAAACCAAACTCTGTTTATTCTGATTCACACAGTGTCATAAATACGACTCTAGAAAATCATTAAAAGGGCAATTTACGGATATTTACGCAATCACAAAAGAAAGTTAGTCAGATCAGCGGAGTTAATTATGAAAAAGAACTCACGTCAGATACTATTAAAAATAGATGAGAAGGATAAAATAAGCAAGAAACAAATTGTGACTAACTTCTTAATTATTGGAGGGACTACTACTTGGAATAAGCCGACAAGAACAACAACTTTAAGTATATTAGATGAGCATATCAGATAAAATCAATAATTTAGCTGTATTTCTTCATGTTTTTACGTCTGCTACCAGACTGCACAATAACTCCTTCCAAATCATCAAGACCACTGATTTCTATCGTTTCATATAAATCATTAAGGGGTTGTAAAAAATACTTATCATTATGCATTCTTAATTGTCTAAAGATAAATTCCCCATCAATTTTAGCAATCACATAGGAACCATCTTTAACCACGGCTTCCGGATCAATAATAATAACAGTACCATGCTCAAATTCAGGCACCATACTGTCACCAAGTGCACGCAAAGCAAACACTTCTCTGCCGCTACAGCTACCTTCAATTGGCGGCATTAAGCTTTCAGGTCTTTCAGACATTAACAAACTCACTTTAACATATTAACAATAACTTACATTTAAAAACATAAGTGTTTAAATAAGGTTTATATTAAATGAAAACACCCCCCTCTTCAATAGCAGTGGTTATTTTTTGCCCATTCGTGACAAAGAGCAGTTCATTTATTTTGTCTTTAATTAAAAAATTGAGACATGATATCATTGAATTTTATTGCAATATCCTATGAAACAGATTATTTTATAGAAGCTTGAAAAATATAAAATTAACAAATTTAAGGAGTTTACATGATCGAAGAAAGCTGGAAATTAAAAGAAGGGGCAGAACTTAATCTTGAAGATGTTGCCAGAATTGCTTGCGCCCTGAAATCATTATCAGCCTATACCACCCTAGCCTGTGCCGAAGAAGACAGCCCTGATGAACTTGAAAAAATTGTTGATGAGGGGTTAGAATCCATTAATAACCTATTTGATATCTAATTACAAAAAACGATATTTAGAGCTGGTCGGGGGCGTCAGTTCAATTTATCTTTTAGTACACACCTTAATCACGCCAATACTCCACTCTACATCTAACATTAAAACTTATACACTTCAAAAGTAACAAACAAACACACCAACATTCTACATTAACAATCAAAAAAAAGCCCAGCCACCTTTCGGCAACTGGGCTTTTCGTCATTGTATTAAGTTATTGCTAACTTAGGTCAAATGATCACTTCATCAACACTGACTTATCAACGATGTCAACGTGTTCAACTTTCTTACAAG
>JADGEK010000143.1 GCA_016744395.1 Gammaproteobacteria bacterium
CTGGGAGAACTTCATAGTATGATTGCAGAAACATATTTCCCAGCTCTCATGGAACAGGAAGCATAACACTTAATAGCGATCGCCTGGTACTTTGAATAATAAATTAGAGGTCAATATTTTGATTAACTCACAAGAAGATACAAGACTTTACTCACAACCCGATCGACGTGGCACCGATAAACGTCAACTGAAATTACAGCATATATGTTTGCAATTGGCGGCTTTAGGTCATGATTGTCATTTGGGCACAGACCGCAGTAATCTGTCGGTGTCTGACAGCTTATTAAGAAACTACAGCCAGCACAGACGTCTGCTGGTTGATTATCGTTGTCCAGCGGATCAACGTATTCAAAATTTTCTCAATAACTATTTTCGGGATAATGATGTTGACACAGAAATTAACCTGCCTGGAGAAACCTTTAATCTGAATCAGGCAGGCCTGGCCAGAGAAATCTCTTTACCTTTTTCCCAAAACAGGTATAAATCGCCATTAATAGAATCCTATCGGGTTATGCAAGGCGTGTTACATAACCCTGCCAGTGATCGTCGAACCACCCAGGGGGTGTTTCATATCGTCGAAGGCGGACTACCTATTCCCGTAGACAAGCGCGCAGTGCCAGTCAAAGTCTATGCGAAGTTGCTACAGGCTGCACTGCAGCCACCCTCTGACCTAATGCAATTACCAATTACCAGTGACCTTGATACCAAGGTCAATATGTGGGTATCACTATTGCTCAGGCCTGCTGTGCGCCCTGAAGTTGCGGGAGTACTGCCAGAAAAATCACTTGAAATCCGCTTTTTTGCGCCTGGCGGCCTGGTGGCCAATCTGGATTTTGTCGAATCGATATTTGGCAATGCCGGCGATGCTTTTTTACCCGAAAATGATGCCGCACTGGATATTCAACACTGGACGGGTCATAGCGGATGTATAATCCTGGCCCCTCATCTGACGAAACTGAGCAAAAAGGAGCTGGGTCTGCCGCATTATGATGATGCCAGTGAGCGACAGCGTCAGGATCGTATGTGCTGGACCAGTGAAGATGAACTTTATAATGATGGTCAGGCCTTTAAAATTGTCTGCCGCAACATGAAAGGTGTCATTGTTACCCTGATTGCAGACAATTATTTTGGTTATAGTAAAAAGGAAATTAAATCTCAGATAAGCTATTCTGCAAACCTGTTTGGTGGCTGTGAAGAAGAACACGCAGGCGGTGCCCTGGCATTTCCACGTTTTAACCTGGGTGAAATCTACCTGCCCCAGGACTCCGATATGACCGATAGCCATACCTTTGAAAATTTATGCCAACAACTTAAAAAAAGCATTGAATTAAAACCTGAAGGTTATGCGATAGACAATCGCTTTGCAGATATTGTCTATGTCCCAGAAGATACCAAAATTGACATGCAGCTCATGCGTGTGAGCTGGCAGAAAAAAGAAACACCTGATGCAGCACAAGAAATACCATTACTACCAGATAGAACCTATGTCTATCCCAGTGGTTTCAGAGTCATAATGAAAAAACATCCGCATGCCCCCAGTTGGAGACTCATTGGCACTCTGGGTGAAGGCACTCTATGCCATAAGCCCAGTACCGTCTCTGGCGGTGGCAAATCTGAAATTTCCAAATCGATTCAGGATCTAATGATTTCTGGCCCAGTGTTTGTCAGTAACCTTGAACAGGATCTTAATCAAGTCGAACAGATCTTTAACTACGACTATTCAAAGCGTTTTCGGGATGGTAAACAGCGTAATTACCGCAGTCGCAACCTGCTCAGTAATCACCGAACCCTGGGTTCGGTCATCAAACTGCTGACACCATCATCCACACGATACAATGATGAGTATAATCAATGGCTGGAAAGCATTCCTCCCAATATTCTGGCACTGGTTTACATGCTGAAACGTTTTTACAAAACCAAATGGGGTGAAAACTGGCGCAGCCTTTTTTCAGTCGATGAGGTTAATGGTGAACTAGGTCATGAACTAAAATATGAAGGCCGCAGATTAGAGGCCAGCTATTTGCGTATTGGCACCCGCAATGATGGCACCTGGAGACTATTTAAACTGCGTCAGGATTTCGTAGCCGCTGGTAAAGTACAGATGGAGGATGATATTACAGTATCCACCGTTGTGCCTGTGGATTATGTTAAAGGGCTTAATCCAGACTATAGTGCACCGTGTATAAAGTTGGTACACAATTGTGAGTCTCGCCTATTTCAACGCCCCGACGATGCCATTAACCCTGGCATGGACAAGCAGACAGAGGCTGATTTTTCGACTAATGACAATTTCATTTCCAATTTCGAACCTCTCCAGCCAGAAGATGCCATTAACATGGCCAATGATGTGGTTCATTTTGAAAAATTTACCAGTCCCCTGCGTCAGTTAATCCAAAAAGCAGCCAAAGCTGAACCTGGAAGTTATTTTGTCTCTTCAGCACAACCTCGTTTAGTCAATGGTAAACCCAGTCCCAATGTTCGCTACTTACAATTACGTCCAGACCTGGTTGACCCGAAGTCTCATTATCTGGCGGTGACTGGTACCCGACTGGCACGAGGCCTGGACACAGATGAACCAGTCTATTTCCCAGTCGATGCGGTATTACAGGGACGGCGTAACAATCCACAGGATTTAAAAGCGAAAGTTCGCTCGTTAGCCGTCTACAATCCCATCCATTATCAGGAATTACCCGAACTGTTTATGGATTTGATCTGCAGTCTGACGGGTAAATCACCCTCAACAACTGGAGCAGGATCAGAAGGCGCTATGACTAAAGGGCCATTTAATGCACTGTCCACTACCGCTGATCTTAATACTGCATTAGTCACGTTTATCTTATGTGGTCATGATGGATTTTCCAGTGCTGCTGGTTACATTGGTCAACAACATCGAATTGATCATGATATCAGTATGCTGGTCCCTGAAATCTGGTGCCGCCTGCCCGTTAAAGAGCGGGCTCCTGAGCATTTAATTCATAAGGGCTATTTCGAAAAGTTGAATGATTTTTCACACAATGGCAAAAAAGTGTTCGCCAGCCGTTTGGGTTATCGTATGACTGAACAATTTGTCCATGCCTATCTTGGTAAGATTTTTGACCGACCTATGATTGTTTTTGACGACACTATGCTGCGTCCTGAACTTCAGGATATGGATGCCTATGTTGACGGAATTAATAATATCGTCGAAGCACAGCAGCGCGTTGCCAGCAATTATATTAAAGATGGCAGCATCCAGGATGCCTGTCCACCATTACACGCTCTATTACATATTATGGCTAGTGGTAATTATGATGGTAAAACGATTGATGATCCTGAAATCCGTCACCTATTCACCCGGGACTATTTACTGCACAGCGATTGGTACCTTGAACGGCTTAAAAACAAGCAAACGCGCGATGCCGAACTCTGGCGCATGAATCACGCTTATGTTATTGAACAGTTAAGTCAAACCCTGGAGTATGAAAGCGATAGAAAAATTGATCTTGAGGCACGTTTAAAAGAAGCTGTACGAATGATTGGCGTGGTGAGCAGTGACAGTTATATTGAACGACTCAAAGGAACGCTTGGGGCAGACTGGGTGCATAGAGAATAAGGAATTCATTTGCTTAATCGTTAACTGTATACAACAAACCTGCATGGCCGCAGCAGCAAGTGAGGCATGAAATGAATGAAAATGGTCTGTTATTTAATATTATGATTTATCTGCTAGCTGCAGTCATTGCGGTGCCCATTTTCCGAAAAATTGGCCTGGGCTCGGTTCTGGGTTATCTGGTTGCTGGTACTGCAATTGGTCCCTGGGGTCTGGCCCTGATAACCAATATTCAGGATATTCTGCATTTTTCTGAATTTGGCGTCGTATTATTATTATTTTTAATTGGCCTGGAATTAGAGCCTAAACGTTTATGGGCCATGCGCCGCTCTATCCTTGGTATGGGCGGCGGGCAGGTCATTTTTTCCAGTGTGTTACTTTTTCCAGTTGGTTTAGCTTTTGACTTAAACTGGAGCAGTGCCTTGATCATTGCCATGTCCTTATCCCTGTCCTCCACGGCCATCGCTCTGCAAATATTAAATGAAAAAAATTTATTATCCACGCACACTGGAAATTCCGCTTTTTCAGTACTTCTTTTTCAAGATCTCGCGGTCATCCCAATGATGGCCATAATCCCACTCCTTGGAGGCAATGATCTGGGTAACGAAGGGAGTTTATTCTTTGATATAAGCAAAGCTATTGGCGTAATTGGTCTGGTTATTATTGGTGGTCACTATCTTACCGAACCCATATTCCGTATTATAGCCCGCACCCATATGCGCGAAATGTTCACTGCTTTTTCACTGTTACTGATCATTAGTATTGCCCTGCTCATGGATATGGCTGGAATGTCTATGGCTCTGGGCAGTTTTTTAGCTGGCATGTTGCTGGCTAAATCCGAGTTTCGTCATGAACTTGAAGTGGAGATAGAGCCCTTTAAAGGCTTATTAATGGGTTTGTTTTTTATTGCCATTGGTATGTCCATCAATTTCGGTTATCTGCTTGAACATCCTGCTTTGATCATGAGTCTGGTATTAATTCTGATAGCAATGAAACTGCTGGTTCTATTATTAATCGCCCGCCTTTTCTCCTTTCCAGGCAGCCAATACCCATTATTCTCAATGATACTCTCACAGGGCGGTGAGTTTGCTTTTGTGTTATTGGCCCTGTCTGCTAATACTGGTGTTCTGGCTAGCGAATTGATAGAGCCATTAGTGGTTGTAGTCGCACTGTCTATGGCGACTACACCGATTTTATTGGTGATCAATGATTTTTTTATCCAACCACGCTTTGCTCACCTCACCCCTGCTCCAGAACATGAGGCCTTGGGAAATAATCAACATCCCGTTATTATCGCTGGATTTGGCCGTTTTGGACGAGTGGTTGGTCGCTTATTACACGCTAATAATGTTCCGACTACGTTGCTTGATCATGAACCAGATAAAATTGATGATGCCCGAATGTATGGCTATCAGGTCTATTACGGTGATGCCCGAAAACCTGCTTTGCTACGCTCTGCTGGTGCGGATACAGCCAAAATAATGATAATCTGTATTGATGACCCGCAAATGGTACTCGACGTTATTGATACTGCAAATAAACATTTCCCTAACCTGACCCTGCTAACACGTGCCTTCGATATGGGACATGCCTTTGAGATATTAGACAGAGGAGTCGATGTATTTCAGCGAGAAATGCTCAGCTCGGCTATGGTATTAGGGGAAAAAGCCTTAATTGAACTGGGTTATGGCGACAAAGAAGCTCAACAAGCCAGTAAAATTTTTGCCGATCATGACCGCAGCCTGTTTCTACGCCTGTATAATACCGATGCACTGGAGAAACGTATTTCTATTACTCAGCAAGCCTATGATGAGTTAGCCAAGGTTCTGGCTGGCGATGACGAACAACAAAAGAAAGGTTTTGAAGATAATTAAGTAAAAACTCAATTTATGCTCTTCACTCAAAAAAGACAGACTGAAATATGAAACTCGATTTTTGTAGAGAAACTATATAGTCGATATAATTTTTGATTGGATAAGGCTCGTTATATCCAACGGTAAATCCCTTACGTGGACAAATCAATTAGAACGTGATTTTTTCAAAATTGGCAAACCTTTTGCTGCACTATAATTAATACCCTTATAAATATAATGAATTA
This sequence comes from Gammaproteobacteria bacterium, assembly GCA_016744395.1. Taxonomy (GTDB): domain Bacteria; phylum Pseudomonadota; class Gammaproteobacteria; order GRL18; family GRL18; genus GRL18. The sequence goes on from JADGEK010000143.1 coordinate 5,688, forward strand.
TAGTTTATGAAAACAAAAAATATCATCATTTCTATTACTTAACTGAGCTTACACCCAATTAACAGAATAGATCATTTGCAACTTTAGTCACATAATTTAAAATAAAAGTTTTGTACGGTTTTAGTCAATTAATCCTAATATTCATGTAAACAGCCTAAAATAATAAGTTTCATTTTTAGTCATTTGTCCGCAATCAATGGTGGATTCAACTGGGTAAATCTCACTCTAATAACAATGTCATTGTAGTCATTAATGAAGAAGATACGATTCTCCTTGAGAGAAAATTATCAAATAGTCTTGGTGACGTTCTGGATGCTTTAAGTTTAATACGAGAACCCATTAGCGGGATAGCCGTTGAATCCACTTATAACTGCTATTGGTTAGTTGACGGTCTTCAAGAGGCTGGTTATAAGCTTCACCTGGTTAATACGATAGCCGTGAAACAATACGATGGTTTGAAATACAGTGATGATAAACAGGATGCCTTTCACCTGGCTCATTTGCTACGACTGGGTATTTTACCCACAGGTTATATTTATCCCAAAAAAGAACGAGCTGTTCGTGACTTACTCCGCAGAAGGATGCAATTGGTCCAGCAACGAACAACCCATATCTTAAGTATAAAGAATCAACTGACTCGCAATACGGGTAAACAATTTAAATCCAATGACATTATAAAGCTGACCTCATCAAGTGTTAAACGGAGAATAAAAGATCCTAATATTCAAGAAGCCATCTTAAGCAATGTCTGTGTTTTAAATGTACTGACATCAAAAATAACCTCATTAGAAAATCGGGTTCTAAAACAAGTCAAATTAAAACCCGAATTTCAAAAATTATTGAAAGTGCCTGGAATAGGAAATATTCTGGCCATGACTATTATGCTTGAAACAGGCGATATGAGTCGTTTTACAAAAGTAGGCAATTATTCATCCTATTGCCGATGTGTTAATAGTAAACGAATGAGCAATGGCAAACAAAAAGGACAGGGCAATCGAAAAAATGGTAATAAATACTTATCCTGGGCCTACATGGAAGCAGCCAATTTTGCCATTCGTTATAATGAAAAAGCAAAACAGTATTACCAGAAAAAAATGGCTAAAACTAAGCGTATTGTTGCATTAAAAGCCCTTTCGCATAAAATGGCCAGAGCCTGTTATTATGTGATAAAGAATAATGAGGACTTTGATAATCAACGATTATTTTCATCTTAAAATTCGCACTAACTGGTGAACCCGATAGCGGACTGGAAAAACCATGGAAATGATTGGAAGCCAGTTAGTTCGATTAATCATAGAATCTATATTAAAGGTATGCTGATACGCCTAAACTGTAAGCTACTATGGGACTGGTCGCAATATTGATTGTTGAACCACTTTTAATGTTATATTTATTTGGATACAGTTTGGCACTGATTATTTTCTGGGGCGAAAGCCAGGGGCAATAAAGAACATCTTGGAAACAATTATTGTCTTGATCCCGATGGGTGACTGGTGCGGATCGGTATGAAAAAGATGCCAATGATCTGACACAAAATTATTGAGAATTCAGGTGTGTGTTCATCAATCGTCAATATAGGTTTTATAACGAATACCCCCTAAATTATAGGTGGATAGATGTGTGTTGTTGCTTGACAAAGTCGTCCTAATGGGTGTCCGTTATCGGTTATTTAAGCCCTGATAAATATGAAATAATTTATAAGAAAGCCTCCTGAAAAAATATGTCTATGAAATTGGGGTAAGATCAGATTGCATTTATACTAAGAAAAAATGAAATCATTGTTTCTTTATGGC
>JADGEK010000040.1:0-11667 GCA_016744395.1 Gammaproteobacteria bacterium
ACCTTTTTTCATAGTTGCATTCCAGAAGCGGCTACGGAGTTCATTTTTTCCTGTTTCATCGGGATAATCAAAGCCATGAAACATGAGTCCAAAGCCAAGCTCATCAATTTCATCATAAGCACCACTGCCCTCACCAAAATCACAGGCTTCAACATAAGCCTGACAATCTCGTGTACCTAAAAAAACATCTTGCCGCCCACCTCGTGCTATTGAACGTTTTGCGATGGCAAAATGCTTGCCATCAATATGATCTTTAGCTAATTCAGGACGATGATCATTCCATTCAAAGTGGGCCTCTACCTGATATTCCACATCGTGTAGAAAAGTATAAATTGATAAAGAATGAAAAGGAATTTCCTTTTTTGCGACCTTTAGGCTTGGATATTTACCATTATAGTTTACAGGCTTGGTTCCTTTAGTCTGAGTTCGTAACGGCTTCATTATCCTCACTCTGTCGACATACCATATAAACGAAGGCTTCCAATAGATGGATTTCAAAACCCCTTTTATAGCTTCATAAGTTGGTAAGTGATAGGAACTTTTTTCACCACCGACTTTAGTCACAGGATCTGTAAATAATGCATATCGCCCATGCACTTTAAAACTCACACTGTTTTTTGGCTTATCATGCATTCCGATTTCTCCTAAATGCCCATAAATGTCATCAAGCTGCATGGCTTATCCGACAATCCAAATTGTTTACTATAATAACCATCTCTTAAAAAATAAATACCTTCATCTTGTATTTCACACACAGCTTTTTCATCTTTCAATCGTTGCCAAACATTGGGAAAGACATTAACACTGAATTTCTGTGCTTGTTTAAGTAAAAGCCGATATTTTTTTGCATCAAATTCCTTTGCAACACGACATAATTCGGCGATGACTTCTCTACCTTCATCACCATAAGGAACAATTATTGATTGAGTCGGTGAGTCAATCGCTTTAAAAACTTTCCCTGCTGTCATAAAAGATTGTTTTAGCAGTAATTGAATATTTTGTCCGATATTTTTTGAGTTATCACTTAATAGATTGAGTAAGTTATCATCTCTGCCATATTGTTTTCTTGAAACAGGGTAAACCATTTCATCAGCCCGCTCATAAAAATAATAATTAAAATATTGTTTTATTGCATCTGGAGCCAACAAATCGTTAAAACCCTCATTCAGGACACGTTGTGCTTTATCACGACCAATTTTTATGTCTTTTAATAAATCAATTTTTTCTTCACTGGGATTTACAATATGAACCGTTGCAATTTTAAGCAAACCATTACGATTGCATCGCCCAGCAGCTTGAGCAATAGAATCAAGTCCTGCAAGAAAACGAATCACAGAGGCAAAGTCTACATCGACACCCGCTTCAATGAGTTGTGTACTAATACACAAAACGGGCAATCCTTTCTCCAAACGTTTACGAATTTCTGACAGAACATCTTTACGATGCGCAGGACAAAGACTGGTGCTCAATTGAAAGAGTGACAGCTCATCTATCTGCTCTTGTAATGTTCGGTAAAGCTGCTGTGCCCATGCCTTGGTATTAACAATGATCAGACAACTACCCAATTCTGTAAATTCACCCCATGCAAGATCTGAAATTTGTTCTGCCGTCCAACCTTCTGGACGTACTTTATTGCTCAATTCAACTCGTTTTAAATCATCAAATAACTTTGCTACGTCATCTACCAGTTCATTTTTTAGTGGTATTGTAAGTTGTCCTTTCTCTGGTGTTTTTAGCTGATCAAGCAATGGTTGGGTTGCGGTGCAAAGAACAGCCGTTGTTTTGTAATAATTGGTCAAAAAATTAAGGGCATTACAAAAAAGATGTGTACTGTTAATTGGCAAAGTCTGGATTTCATCAAAGATAAGCACACTATTCGCAAGCTGATGCGTTTTTCTTGCACCTCTTGTCCCTCCTGAAAATAGCACTTCAAGAAACTGAACCATAGTCGTCATTACAATCGGTGCATCCCAGTTTTCACTGACTAATTTGCTATGCCAATTTTGTTGTTCAGGCTCAAGATTAGAATGTTGCTCTAATATCCATGGATATTCATCGCTATCATCTTCAATTGCTTTTCGTAATGCTTCTGCATTTTGTTCAATAATAGAGGTAAAGGGTATTATATAAATAATGCGATCCAGTTTGTGCTGCTGTGCATGGTGAAGTGCATAACGTAAGCTTGCAAAAGTTTTTCCTCCTCCTGTCGGTACAGTGAGAGTATAAATGCCTTGTGCTTCTCGTGCTCTTTTTTTACAGATATCAGAAATATTTCGGCGCAATTCATCTATTGGTTTTTCACCGTTAAATTGACTAATAAATTGTTCAAGACGACAAAGAGGGATTGACCAATCAATAGCAGTTTTATTTCTATGCTGCATATTTTCAGGCTCTTCAAAATCAGCACTATTAATTCGATCAGCATCAATCAGGCAACTAAACAACATACGAGCCCAGAACCCCATATTAAAAGAGGTTATAATTCCAGGTGGCTGCCCCTTTTCAGATACGTTAATCCGCTGTATTTGTTTGACCACATCTTGTATTAATTTTTTATCAGCCAAAGTCTTTAATTTTTCAAGATAATCACAGGGGGCATTTTGTAGACACTCATCTTTATGTGTTTTTTCATATGGCTTCTTCATTCTGTCTGAAAAACCATTAGTACCATCAGTTTGAAGACAGTCAATCAAGCCACTATGATGAGATGCAATACATAATGCTAATATCTGTCCCACCCATTGACCTTGTATCCCCCATTTTTGGGAATATTCCCAAATCCATTGAGCCCCTGCACTTGAGTGGTCAATTTTTCCCTTCAGCTTTTTAAATTCAACATATTCATCCTCATCTGGATTAATTTTTCCAGTAGCCGACCCCAAATATATTTGAAAAGCCATACTAAATTTGCCAAAATCATGGAGCAATCCAATTAATTCACCCACATTTTCAACACCTATCTTTGCTGCCAATTGAGCAGCCCTCTCTCCTACTTCAGAAAGATGACAAAGAAGAGACTGTTCATCACCATTTTTTCTTCTGTGTGCAATAAATTGTTCTGACGATTTAGATTCTTTCATATTACTCCCCCCTCCTATAAACCCGACACAATCCATAAGCTTCTAAAACAAACTCTATTTTATGATTTACATTAACCCTACAAAACAGCATACTATTTTACTTAAGACGTGTATACGATGAATACATGTACATGTCGCTTTTTCATGCAGATGGATAATTGAGGAAAGTTTTATGGCACGCCCAAGTAAAAATAATCAATGGCCGTTTCGTTGGGATTTATTGCTGCGATACAGGCTGATTGAAATTATTGCTCTGTGGGAAGGACGACTTACTACTAATGCCTTAATGATAGCCTTCGGGATAGGAAGACAACAAGCATCAAAGGATATTAATCGTTATATGCGTGAGGCAGGTGAAGGAAATCTGGAATATGATAAACAACTTAAAGGCTATAAACCCACAGATAACTTCAAACCAGCTTTAACTCAAGGAAGAGTCGATGAATATTTACACATGCTGAACAGCCGACAAGATCTGGTGAGTCATTTCAGTTATTTGAATATCAGACAAGCCAATACAGAAGTAATATATCCTCTCAACCGTGAAGTAAAAGCACACATCATACGTCCAATCATTCAAGCATCCCGTGAACAAAAACGTATTGAAATTGAATATCTATCAATCACTTCAAGCAGGATGGAAAGTCGGGTTATTACGCCGCATACTTTAGTTTATTCTGGCTATCGCTGGCATATTCGGGCGCATTGTGAAAAACATAATGATTACCGTGATTTTGTATTATCTCGATTTAATGATATTCCAGAACTGCTTTCATCCTCTGAACAGAGTATAGAACAAGATAAGGCCTGGAATACTCAAATAAAATTGATAATAGTACCCGATCCCCGACTGACTGAATTTCAACAGGATATCATTTCCCGTGACTATGGCATGTTAAATGGTAACCTGGAAATAGATACTCGCGCAGCTTTGGCCACTTATTATTTGCAGTATTTGCGTATTGACCCTATTGTTCAATCAAAAACACCTGAGGCACAGCAACTTATTCTGGGAAATTTTGAGGTAATTAAACAATGGTTGTTTTAACTAAAATGATTTTCATCTTTAATATCACCCATTATAGTATCAACTGACTCTGACTGTTTATTTATAGTTTTTACGTTTAAAAAGATCGGTTCTTCGACTCACTAAACGATCTAAAAATAACATGCCGTCCAGATGGTCGAGTTCATGTTGAACGGCACGAGCTTCATAACCCTCACATTCATAATCAACCCTATCACCTTGAGCATTATAGGCCTGTAAAGTAATTTTTTCTGCACGAATCACATTGCCCGTATAATCAGGCACTGACATACAACCTTCACGGCCAATTTTCATTCCATCCCAGGTTTTTATTTCTGGATTAATCAAAATCATACAGCCATTGTGTTTGATTTTCGGTTTAGAAGAAACATCAACAATAGCAATTCGGCTTAAAGAGCCCACTTGTGCTGCAGCAATACCAACACCACCAGGACCTGCACGCATAGTTTCTTCCAGATTTGCCAAGAAAGCCTGTAAATCATCATCAAATGACTCAACGGGTTCTGAAATTTGTTTAAGCGCCTCATCGGGGTATTTTAAGATATCAAAAATAGCCATGATAATTCCAATTATCCTATCATTACGTCAATTGATGTGGCATCAACATTGACGCCGTTTGTTTTTATCTGGGCAATTGCTTTTTCTAAGGCTTCTGGGCCATTTGAAGCAATGCCTTCAATGTGCATAATGTAAATAGGATCTTCTTCACTGCCAGCCACATCCGATTCGAGATCGAGAATATTAAAGCCTGCGTCTAATAAACAGGTCGTTGCCCTGGCAACAATGCCCGGGCGATCAGCCCCATAGACAGTAATTCTTGTGTCAGGGATTTCATGTTGGTAAAGAGTGGCTTCAATGGCTTGAAAAGAGCTGGCTAAATGCATTTTTTTCACAACCGATTCAATACTTTGATTCAGCTGTTCAATTGACTGTTCACTTTTTACCATCAGCATAATTGTAAAGTTACCACCGAGGCGCATCATAGAGGCCTCCCCTAATTTTGCACCTGCATCAAATAAAGCAGTGGTAATTTTAGCCACAATTCCTGGTTTATCCTGCCCTACTAAGGTCAGCATTTTCCATTCACTCATTTTTGTTTTCCTTTAATTCAGTCGGCAGTTCATTGAGAAAAAACTACTCTATCCATATCAAGCTGGCCATTCGGCCCGTCTTGCCTTCGCGTCGATAGGAATAAAATCGATTATTTCCTTTATAGGTACAATAGGTCCCGCCAAAGAAATTTTCAACTCCAATGGCTGAAAGTCTGACTTGAGCCAATTGGTAAATATCAGCCAGCCACTTTCTCTTCATGGCCACATCAGTTTCGTGAGTTGACGGGATAAAACATTGTGCAATCTTTAAGTAGTCAGATGATTTAGGCGGTGTTTTATCAAGGAAAGCTTGCCTGACTTCATCCCCAACTTCAAACCTATCAGGCCCAATTGCAGGGCCAAGCCAAATCAGTAAGTCTTGAGGTTTTCCATGAATGGCATCGAGCAATTTGGTCACACCTTGCTCAAGTATGCCATCAAGCAAGCCCCGCCACCCTGCATGTATTGCAGCAACCCCCTTCCCATTTCGGTCGCAGATCAAAACGGGCAGGCAATCTGCAGTCATAACGACTGAAACCACATTGGCCTGAGTCGTATAACTACCATCAGCATCCATTCCTGGCATTGATACATTGGCATCAACCACCGTATTACTATGGATTTGATTAAGCCATTTTGGTTCTGCAGGAAGAAGCTCGACCAGTTTTTGGCGATTTTTTATCACATCAGAAGTATTATCGTTCACATGCTCAGCAAGATTAAAGCTGTCAAAGGGCGCATGACTAAAACCTTCCAGTCGAGTTGTTTGTATGGCTTTTATATTATCTGGGGCATCCCAGTCAGGAAAAATAATATTATTTAACAAAATTAGAGGCTTTCTTTGAGCTCATGGTTATTTCCAAGTTCATGACTGTTTTCAAGTTCATGACTGCTCTTGAGAATAAGTCTCAAGCATATTTTTCAGAGTTTGCATGTCTTGTGGTACTTCGGCTTCCCAAGTCAACCATTCTCCCGTTGCGGGGTGCTCCAATCCTAACCGACGCGCGTGTAATGCTTGACGTTTAAAATGCTTTAAAAATAGTTTTAACGAATCATTGCAATTGGCTGGCAGTTTAAGTCGCCCACCATAAACAGGGTCGCCGACAACAGGTGTATTTATGTAAGCCAAGTGCACACGAATCTGGTGTGTTCTTCCTGTTTCCAACTTGACTTGTAAGCAGGTATAACCACAATAGCGCTCTTTAATTCGATAGTGTGTAATGGCTTCTTTTCCACCTCCTGGGTTTCTTGCTACTGCCATCTTGACTCGATGCACTGGATGACGACCAATCGCCTCATCAATCGTACCACCACTGATCATTTCCCCCTGAACAATGGTTTCATATTCACGTTCAAACGCTCTATTTTGTAGTTGTTTCACCAGGTGGGTTTGAGCTTGCAATGTTTTGGCAACCACTAATAAACCTGAAGTGTCTTTATCAAGACGATGCACAATGCCTGCTCGTGGTACATTGATCAATTCTGGGCAATGAAAAAGCAGAGCATTTAATAAGGTGCCAGTATGATTGCCCACTGCGGGGTGTACAACCATGCCTATGGGCTTATTAATCACCAAAAGACTATCATCTTCATACACAATATCCAGAGGAATTTGCTCTGGAAGCCACTCTCCCTGCTGTTCTTGTTCAATAGTCACCAGCAAAGTTTCGCCACCTAAAACCTTGGTTTTAGGTTTACACACTTCACCATTTAATTGAATTTTCCCTTGTTTTATCCACTGTTGCAGACGAGAGCGTGAAAATTCTGGCAGGAGTCCCGCCGCGACTTGATCCAAACGCTGGCCATAGGCATCCATTGAAATTTGAAATTGTCTTTGCTCGCTTTTTTGAGCAAGCTGTTGCGTGATTTGTTCTGAGTTCATCTGAACAATTATAACCTATTTTCTTAATCTCTGGGATAAGGCGTTCTAAGAAATAAATTCCAAGAATTCCTAATCGCCAGGATAAAGAATTCTAAGGAATAAATTCCAAAGAATTCCTAATGATATTTACGGTTAAAAGCAGTATACTACCGAGTCTTATTAAAATTGATTATCAGGAATTGCTTAGTACAATGTCTCGCAATCTGTCTCACAAGAAATACAACCAATTACGTCTGGTCTTACTGGTTATAATGATCAGTCTACTTTCCAGCGGTTGTTCCACTATCAAGTCCTGGTTTCCAGAAGAAGTTGATAAAACCAAAAGCTGGTCTGCCAGTAAGTTATATGCAGAAGCTAAAGCCAATTTAGCCGAAGGCGAATACCAATCAGCCATTGAACTATATGAAAAATTGGAAGCACGCTATCCGCATGGCTCTTATGCTCAACAAGCTCAGCTGGAAACAGCCTACGCCTACTATAAATTTGACGAGCCAGAATCTGCCATTGCAGCAGCCGACCGCTTTATTAAGTTACACCCCCGACATGCCAATGTTGATTATGCGTATTATTTGCGTGGCCTCATTACTTTCCCTGCTCGGAAGAGTATTTTTGAATTTATATTCCCTCAGGATGAATCTAAGCGCGATCCGAACTCTTCATTGGAGTCTTTTAATTACTTTGGTGAGTTAGCCCGTAAATTTCCCAATAGCAAATACACCAATGATGCGATTCTTCGCATGCGTTATTTAAGGAACAAAGTCGCTAAGCATGAACTGCATGTGGCTCATTACTACATGAGAAGAGAAGCTTATATTGCAGCTGTTGATCGAGCTTCCTATGTGGTCGAACACTATCAGCAAACACCAGCAATTAGTGATGCATTGCAAATTATGATTGAAGCTTATACTAAATTAGATCAACCTCGCCTGGCACAAGATGCTCAGCGGGTTTATAACGCAAACGCTCACAAGTTTCATGATAACGTCTACTATGAGCAGGAAGGTGTGATACCAGGCATTCCAGATTGGATGAAACCAGCAGAATAACGCTTTAAAAAAACAATAAAAAGCTGGTATTATTCAAAAAGAGCAAAGACCAAGGTATACCTTGTCTTTGCTGCTCTTAGAAATTTATTAAATAGCGTCCCTATCGGTTTCACCTGTACGAATACGTATTACTTGTTCTATCGAAGACACAAAGATTTTTCCATCACCAATTTTTCCTGTTCTCGCCGCATTGGTAATCACTTCAATTGAACGTTCCAACATTTCTTCTTGAACAACAATTTCCAGTTTTACCTTGGGTAAAAAATCAATCACGTATTCTGCTCCGCGATACAATTCCGTATGTCCTTTTTGACGACCAAAGCCTTTGACTTCTGTGGAGGTCATACCTGTCACACCAATTTCAGAGAGCGCTTCACGGACATCATCCAATTTAAATGGCTTAATAATCGCTTCAATTTTTTTCATTTGTATACTTCCTTATGAGGATTCTTATCGACATCAGGGCTAAGGGCCACGGGTAATTATTGATTTCCGAGTGCCTAAAGAGCAGAAACTGCCTAGTGTCATGGTAATTATTCCAGTATATTACATTAAATCAAGCCGATTGAATAGGCAAACAGAGCTGTTGAGTAATAAGTGGTAAGTCATTATCCATCAATGATAAAATTTAATCGCAACACTCATTTATCGCTGTAATATTTTTGGAGAAAATCTTTGGACGCACAAACTATTATTAATGAAATGAAAGTTCTACCTAAAATAGACCCTGACTTTGAGATTCAAAGACGTATTACATTCATCCAGACCCAACTTAAGCAATCAGGTTTAAAGACTCTCGTGCTTGGCATCAGTGGTGGTATTGATTCAACAACTTGCGGACGACTTGCACAACTTGCGGTTGAACAACTGAATTCACAAGAAAACAATACCGTTTATCAATTTGTCGCAATTCGTTTACCTTATGGCATTCAAGCCGATGAAGAAGACGCACAAACCGCTCTGAGCTATATTCAACCAAGCCATAGCCTATCGGTTAATATCAAACCTGGCAGTGATAATCTCCATCAAGAGGCATTAGCGGCACTGACACAACATAACTTATTAAATCAGTCTAAATATGCCCAGGATTTTGCAAAAGGTAATGTCAAAGCAAGAGCTCGGATGGTTGCTCAGTTTGAAATTGCAGGACTTTTAAGTGGCTTAGTCATTGGCACTGATCATTCCGCTGAAAATGTCACGGGTTTCTACACAAAATATGGTGATGGTGCCTGTGATCTGGCCCCCCTATTCGGTCTCAATAAGCGTCAAATCAGGCAAATTGCCAAACGATTAGATGTACCACAAATATTAATTGAAAAAACGCCTACTGCTGATCTGGAATGCCATTCTCCGTCGAGAGCCGATGAATTAGCCCTGGGAATAAAATATGACCAGATTGATGACTTTCTGGAAGGCAAAGAAATTGATGAAACAGCGAGGGAAAAGATAATCAACATTTATGTTCGAACGGAACATAAACGTCAGCCTATTCCGACGATATATGATTGAATTAAAGTGTAGAGACGTTACATGTAACACCTCTACAAAAAACTCTTTATTTCAGCTCTTTATTTCAAGACTGATAACATTGTTTTACCCATTTCTGCAGGAGAGCGAGTAATGCTCACGCCAGCTGCCTCCAAAGCAATGAATTTTTCTTCTGCTGTCCCTTTACCGCCAGCAATAATAGCACCAGCATGTCCCATGCGTTTACCTTTGGGTGCAGTAACACCTGCAATATAAGCAACCACTGGTTTAGTGACATTTTTCTTAATGAATTCAGCCGCTTCCTCTTCCGCAGTACCACCAATTTCACCCACCATAATGATGCCTTCTGTTTGAGGATCTTTCTCAAACAACTCAAGACAATCAATGAAGTTCATGCCATGAATTGGATCGCCACCAATACCGACACAGGTACTTTGTCCCAGACCTGTAATCGTAGTTTGATGTACTGCTTCATAGGTTAAAGTACCCGAACGAGAAACAATACCAATTTTGCCTTTAAGATGAATATTGCCCGGCATGATACCAATTTTGCACTCACCTGGAGTAATCAAACCTGGGCAGTTAGGGCCAATGAGGCGTACATCACTGGGCAGGCTGGCTTTGACTTTGAGCATATCCAGAACAGGAATACCTTCTGAAATACATGCAATGACTTTGATGCCTGCATTAGCGGCTTCCAAAATAGCATCCGCAGCAAAAGCGGCTGGTACATAAATCATTGTGGCTTCTGCGCCTGTTTGAGCGACCGCATCTTTAACGGTATTAAAAACAGGGCGTTCTAAATGAGTTTGTCCCCCTTTTCCTGGGGTGACACCACCCACCAGATTTGTACCATAAGCAATGGCTTGCTCTGAGTGAAAAGTGCCCTGCTGGCCAGTGAACCCCTGACAAATGACCTTGGTATCTTTATTAATTAAAATCGACATTATGCATTTGCCTCCTTGTTATTGGCTGAGGCGCTTGCAGCTTTAACCACTTCTTCTGCGGCTTCAGTAAAATCACCTCTGGAAATAATATCCAGGCCACTTTTTTCTAATAATTCACGTCCCAGTTCTACATTAGTGCCTTCCAGACGAACGACGACAGGGACACCTAAAGCCACATCCTTTGCCGCTGCAATAATGCCTTCTGCAATCAAGTCACAACGTACAATGCCACCAAAGATGTTAATCAATATCGCTTTCACCTTAGCGTCCGATAAAATCAATTTCAATGCTTCAGCAACGCGTTCTTTGGTCACACCACCGCCTACATCTAAGAAGTTAGCAGGATCGCCACCATTATTTTTAATGATGTCCATAGTGGCCATTGCAAGTCCTGCACCATTGACCATGCAACCAATATCACCATCCAGAGGCACGTAATTTAATTCAAATTCTTTCGCATGATTTTCTTTTTCATCTTCCTGTGAGGGATCATGAAGTGCCTGCATGTCTTTATGTTTATACAGGGCATTGTCATCTAAAGAGATTTTTGCATCCAAAGCCACCACTTCACCACCAGAAGCATCGTCATCTGTTATAACCAGTGGATTAATTTCAACTTGAGAAGCGTCTTTATCCATGAATATCTGATAAACCCCTTGCATGACTTTCATTAAGCCTTTTTGCTGTGCAGGTGTCATATTCATCGCAAAACCCGCTTCACGAACCTGATTTGGCATCAGGCCATTAATGGGGTCAATCGGCAAAGTAATAATTTTTTCAGGTGTTTCTGCAGCCACTTCTTCAATATTCATACCGCCTGCTTCAGACGCCATAATCGTGACTCGTTTAGAGGCTCTGTCAACCAGAGCTCCCATATAAAGTTCACGAGCAATGGAACTGGGTACTTCAATCATTAAAGTGTTAATTGGTTGACCCTGAGCATCGGTTTGAAAAGTCACTAAATTAGTACCCAGCATTTTTTCTGCAAAGGCTTTTATTTCATCAACAGACTGAGCTTTAATCACACCGCCTGCTTTACCACGACCACCAGCATGTACCTGCGCCTTGACCATCCATTCACTGCC
>JADGEK010000040.1:11767-37239 GCA_016744395.1 Gammaproteobacteria bacterium
TTTGTGGGTCGATTATTACTAATTTTAGGCATCCTTTTTCTGGCATGGATGGGCTATCGCTTCCTTAATAAAACCTGGTCTGCCAGAGTCAAGGATGTTGAACAACTGGAACGGAAAAAATCACAGGAACAACCCAGAAAAATTCAACAAGTCAAAGCCTGTGCTTATTGTAAGACTCATATTCCAGAAGATGAGGGTATTTACCAAGATAAGCAATTTTTTTGCAGCTACCAACATCTTGATAGCTATCTTGAACATAAAAAATAAAAAGTTTATCATTTATGTCAAAATCAGAAAGCTCTGGTGACACACCAATAAATAACACACAAACACCTCAGCAACCATTTGTTGAACGAAGAAGAACACGCCAATCCATTTTTCTTCCTGAATTCAATCCTAGACTCACTCCAGAACAAAAAGCCTGGCGCCCACTACATTTACTAAATTTATACCGCTTATTAATTTCTGGGATTTTTGTCGCACTTATTTTTACCAATACTCAACTTATTCCATTTGGAGTTTCTCAACCTGAACTGTTTCAAATTGTCAGCTTTGGTTACCTGATTGCCAGCATCCTCATTGGCATCACGATACGCTGGCGTTGGCCCACTTTATCATTCCAGGTACATGCACATATTATTCTGGATTTTTGCACCATTATTCTCATTATGCATGCCAGTGGCGGGGTCAAAAGTGGAGTAGGTCTGTTATTTTTACTACCAATAGCAGCAGCCAGCATACTCTCTTTTGGCCGTTCATCTATTTTTTATTCTGCAACCATCACTTTAATTTTATTTATCGATCAAAGTTATCTAAAACTGTCTTTAGATATTCCTACATCCTACACTCAAACAGGTTTACTTGGCGTCATTTTATTTCTAACCGCCATTTTAACCAACTACCTTGTCAATAAAACAGAAGAAAGTGTTGAAATTGCCAGCCAAAGAGAAGTTGACCTTGCAAATATGGAACAGCTGACTCAATTTATTATGCAAAGGATGCAAACAGCAGTTATCGTTGTCGATTATCTAGGTAATATAAAATTAATCAATGATACCGCAGTCAACTTACTCAAACTTAAAGGCACACTCAAAAAACAAACCAACCTTTATGAGTTCTCACTGGAATTAGGTGATCTTTTCCAAACATGGCGTGCAACACCAGATTCTCAAAATCAAAAGATTAACCATGAATCTGATTCTACTGACCTGAATATTAAGTTTGCCGCTTTGGGAGACAAAGCAAATAGCGGGACAGTGATATTTCTAGAAAATAATGTGGAAATTATACAACAGGCACAGCAATTAAAGTTGGCTTCCCTTGGACGCCTGACTGCAAGTATTGCACATGAACTACGCAATCCTCTAGCAGCTATCCGCCATGCAGGCGAATTACTCAATGAATCACCCTCACTTGAAGAAACGGATAAACGTCTCACTGAAATAATTGATAAACAATCCGTCCGAGTCAATGAAATCATTGGCACCGTACTGGATCTGAGTCGCCGTCAACAGGCTGAGCAGGAATGCATCAATCTCTCTCAATGGGTTCAGGAATTTCTTAATGAATATATACAATTACCACAAGAGCGTTTTTATTTGAAATTTGAAATTGAAGATCTCAAAATAGTCTTTGATCGACAGCATTTACATCAAATTTTTAATAATTTAATCCAAAATGCGCTCAGACACACTATTGAATATAACCATCATTTTCGCCCCATTGTCATCACAATTGGCACTGATTATATGAATAAAAATGCTTTTCTCAATGTGATGAATTATGGGCCCTGCATTCCAGAAGAGAATTTATCTCAAATTTTTGAGCCCTTTTTTACCACTGAAGCGGCTGGCACAGGTTTAGGACTCTATATCTCACGAGAAATGGCCGTATGTAATTCAGCAAAACTGGAATACATTAACATAAAAGAAGGCGCCTGTTTTCAGCTTAGTTTTGCTGATCCCAGGCGCAGCAAACAGTAAACCCGAATAACAAAGCGATTTTTTCACTCATAAATGCTATTATTTTCTAAAGAATTTTTTTACCCAAAAACTAATATTAATACATATGAAGAAACACCTTGCCCTAATTGTTGACGATGAACCCGATATTTGTGAACTGCTTGAGCTCACACTTAATCGTATGGATATTAATACCCTATCCGCTGGCGATTTAAAAACAGCTTATAAACTACTCAATGAAAATAATATTTCAATTTGTTTAACGGATATGCGTCTACCTGATGGTAATGGTATAGAACTGGTCAAAAAAATCCAGAAACAATTCAGTCATATTCCAGTTGCCATGATCAGCGCCCATGGAAATATGGATACAGCTATTGAGGCATTAAAAACGGGTGCATTTGATTTTGTTTCAAAACCACTTGAACTGGCTGAACTCAGAAACCTTGTGAACTCTGCAATTAAATTGGTTCAAAAGTCTCAGGAACATAACCAGAAAAACAAGAAAGAAATCAATTCATCAATCAACACCAACATTCAAACAGATAAAAAACACAAGCTACTTGGTGATTCATTCAAAATGCAGGAAACCCGGCAATTAATTGAAAAGTTAGCTAAAAGTCAGGCCCCTGTTTATATCACAGGTGAATCAGGTACGGGAAAGGAGCTTGCCGCCAATCAAATTCATACCCTCAGTTCCCGTTCCGACAGCCCATTTATTGCCGTCAACTGTGGAGCCATACCCAATGACTTAATGGAGAGTGAATTTTTTGGTCATACCAGAGGAAGTTTTACTGGAGCAAACAAAGACAAACAAGGTTTATTTCAAGCCGCAGATGGTGGCACCCTCTTTTTGGATGAAATTGCAGACTTACCACTTATCATGCAGGTTAAATTACTTAGGGCTATCCAGGAAAAGTCTGTTAGATCTATAGGAGCTCAAAATGAAGAAAAGATAAATGTTCGCATTATTAGCGCAACTCATAAAAATCTTAAACAACTAGTCTCAGATGGCGACTTTCGGCAGGATCTTTATTACCGAATTAATGTTATTGAGCTATCAATGCCATCATTAAGAGAACGCATTGATGATATTATTATATTGGTGGAATTCTTTTTAAAAAAATTATCAAACGATGATAATCCTTATTTTTTATCAACAGAAGCTATTGATATATTAAAGTCCTACACTTTTCCTGGCAATGTAAGAGAGCTTGAAAATATTTTGGAACGAGCAGTGGCACTTTGTGATGATAAAATCATTCAGAGCAACGATCTATCGCTTCAGGAAACCATACCACAAACACTTGACACAACTGCATTACAAACAATCTCCATACCAGAACAAGCTCACCTTTACCATTCATTAAATGATGAACAGCAGATAAAAAAAGCGTTAGAAAAAACCCGATGGAACAGAAAGGCGGCAGCAAAATTACTTGGCGTCACTTATCGCCAGTTTCGATATAAATTAAAAAAAATGGGATTAGATTGAGCAAGAAATAATATCAGACAATAATAAATAAATCATATCATCCCTAATCTACATCACTATTTTTAAGAGAAAGAGAAAGAGAAAGACAAATCATGATCAAAATTAAAGCATTTATTATTCATTTTGCTATAAGTACTTTTTTTATATTAAATTTTCTCGCTATTGTTTTTTTTCTATGGTATCCCAGTCCTTACCTGACATTAGAAGGTGGGAACTACATTATTGCAATCCTTATTGGCGTCGATTTAGTTTTGGGTCCAATACTAACGTTCGTAGTTTATAAGCCAGGTAAAAAAGGATTGTTATTAGACCTTTGTATTATTGCATTCATTCAAGTTATTGCTTTTGCCTATGGTGCCTTGACGATTTATACTGAACGCCCACAATATATAGCATTTACAGTCGATCGTTTTATATTAATTCCAGCCAGTAGCATTAATACCGATGAACTTACAGAACCTTCCCTTTTCAACAGTCCATTTAATAAACCCCGATTTGTCTATGTCGATAAAGTTAAAGATCCTAAAAGAAAAAAAGAGATCATTCTCAATGCACTAGAAGGTGGTAAAGATATTGAAAGATACCCAGAATTTTATCGAAAATATAATATTCATTTTGCTGACATCATAAAGAGTGAACATCAGCTTTCCGTTAATAAAATCCTGGATCAAACCCCTTCAATTAAAAATAGAGTTACCCAGATAGAAAATGAGTTTCAGGTAAAAAGAGAGCAACTTGTTTTCTATCCCATTAAGGGCAATGAAAAAGTAATGATCATTGTTTTGAACAAAGAAAATTCAAATCAAACAGCAATCTTAGAAAGGTTGCCTTACACTTGGTAAAGTTAACGCCATATTTTTTAATTCAACAGGTAATATTTAATGTGTGGATTTTCAGGATTTATTAATTTCTTAAAAAACGACAGCAATAATAGCAGTATTTTACAAAAAATGGGGATGACTCTTAAGTTAAGAGGTCCAGATGAAGAAACTTTTTTCCAGGATGATAACTTATCTTTTGTTTTTCGCAGGTTGTCAATAATTGATGTTGAAGGTGGCTCACAACCAATATGGAATGAAGACAAATCAATATTTGTCGCAGTAAACGGTGAAATTTACAATTATCAGGAGTTAAAACAACTTCTTAAACAACCACACACATTCAGAACTGATTCAGACTCTGAAATTATTGTACACCTCTACGAAGAATATGGTACCGAATTGTTTACCATGTTAAATGGGATGTTTGCCATCGTTATATGGGATCAAACGCAAAAGAAATTAATTTTAGCCAGAGATCGTCTAGGCATAAAACCTTTGTATTATATACAAACTAATGACACTCTGATATTTGCTTCAGAACTAAAAGCTTTACTCATGCATCCTCAATGCCCAAGAGAGCTCAATTGGCAAGATCTCAATGACACGGGTGTACAACAAAAATTTCCAGTTTCCAGTTATGTCAAAGGTATATGTCACTTTCCTGCAGGGTTTTATGCAACCTATAACTCACACTCTAAACTTGAGCTAAAAGAATATTGGGCTATTAATCATTTTTTTAATACTCCAGACTTAGAAAATAGCAGTGTCACAAAAATCAAGCAACAATATAGCCAACTACTGAAAGATTCCATTCATAAACGCCTTATGTCAGATGTACCAATTGGTCTATTTCTAAGCGGTGGAATTGACTCATCATTAATCGCCTCAATTTTAGCTGAACAATCTAATAATGTGCATTGCTTTACCGTCGTCGAACGGACAACATATCGTTCTGGTGATGTAGAACTTGCCAGGAAAATTGCCAAATCATTAAAATTGCCCTTTTATCCTATCCTATTTGATAGCCTGAAGATTGCCAAACAATTTCAACTTAGTGATCTAGAAAATTTAATTTGCTTAATGGAATCACCTCGATTTGATCCTGAATGGTTATTTAAAAGTGAATTACACCGAGCAGCAAAAGCACAAGTTCCCGGGCTCAAAGTGATATTACTTGGTCAAGGTGCAGATGAATTTTGTGGTGGTTATTCAACATATTTAGGTTCAAAATGGAGTAACTGGAATGATTATATAGCCCATAATGTAAACACATCCATTAAGCAGCAAGTCAATATTGAGCATCATATACCACCACGCTTTAGCTCAGGTATTGCAGAAACCAACTTTATTGATCATAATATTTCAGCCTATAATACAAAAATGAAAATGCTGACATATCAATTACAGCATTTTAATTTATGGCATGAAGATCGAACAAGTTCTTATCATAGCATTGAATCGCGAGTACCCTTCCTTGATCATCGTCTGGTTGAATTATTAGCTGGTATTCCAGAAAAACACCATCAGGAATTATTTTGGAATAAAAGTCTCATTCGTTCAACCTCTGAATCCTATTTACCTGACTATCCACAAGAACATCCTAAAGTACCATTTTTTGTAACAGACGATATTTCATCTATTGAGAAATTTACTCAGACCATATGTCATAATATCTATCCCACATTTCGAGAAAAATACAGTCAGAACAATAAAGCATTATTTAATATAGAAACAATGGAAGGCCTATATCAGCAAGTTTCTAGCAATCACAAACAAAATTCTCATGCTGCTTGGCAATTGATTGAAATGATGTCAATATCTATATTTGCTCAATTTTTACTCCATACTGAAACCTATCTTGATAGTTACTTTTTTATTAACAAACCGCCTTTTCCAATGTTAAATGAGTCTGACTGGCCGCAATTAATAACACAATACAATGAACAAACCAATACCGATACTACACCAACTTGGACTTTAGAAAGCTTGATAAACCTTCCTGCTAATTTTGAAATATTAAACCCTTTAACTGAAGCTGATGATGCCACAATTTTAATACTGGCAAACAAAAATGATAATGCACAGAGACTCAGCATTGCTGAAGAACATTATTGGATAGTCATGTTATTAGATGAAATGGGACGTCATAGAAATTCACCTAAAGATATTCTGTTTTGGTCCCAAAAAGCTAAAGTACCACCTGAGCAGTTAGTCAGTATTGCTGATAATTTAATACAGGGCGGTTTTATAGAAAGGGTTGAACAATAAAGAGTAAAAAATGAAAATAATAAAAGATATTTTTAGACAAAAAAAAATCGATTTACAGGCAATCAGTCTTGTAAAGTCAGTATTTACTAGCCAAGCAATTAATAGCATCAACGCAACAAACAAAAAGAAGTCTTTGATAAAGCTAGACCAACTTATTAATGAACTATCTCATGTCACTCTGCAATATAGTCAACAGCAGGTATTAGGATTTTATGGGAAAGCTCGCTTACTTAAAGGAATACAAAATACTTTATATCAATTAGAACTTGATAATGATCTGATCAGTTATATGATTAATAAATTTGTCTATCTTTAGTATCACAATGACTTAACGGCATCCTGCAGGTAAGTAAGTATCAGGAGCACCAGCACAAAGCCAGGTGATAGGAGAGCCCGCTACATAGTTAGGAGTCAAAGAAATGGTTGTACTGCCTGCTTTGGCAGACATGGAGGCATGAATTTCACCAGTTCCAGGAGTACAGGTTAATGATGTGACTTCACCAGTAAATCCAGTGCTCACGCCACGGCAAACATTGGCATTAATTGAGTTAAAATTATTTATATTCTCAGCAATAGTCACCTTTAAACCAAACATAACACTTACACCTTCAACTACACGGGCACGAATAGTATAATTCTGGTATGCAGGTAGTGCGATTGAAGCTAAGATTCCAATAATAGCAACAACAACCATCAACTCAATCAATGTAAACCCCTGTTGAGATTTTCGGCGTGAATTGAATGACATTAAAAGCTCCCTATAATACAGATGCAAACAAAATAAGCTACTTAATATAAAAGCAAGATTTATACCAAATAAACAATGCATATAGTTCTATTCTTTATTACTCCAAAATATCCTACATTATGAGAAATTTATAGTCAGCATATTCAGTGAACTACAAAGGTATAAATTTAAACTAAATAAACAATTAATTAACTTGAACTCTGGATTAGGAATTAAAAAGTTAAACTAAATGCCTGTTCATCGTTCGGAACATTTAATGACTAAATTGAATGAGAAGACCAAGGAACAGACATGAATACTATAGATGCATTATTTTGTAATGTCGATGATTTTAATAAAGCTTTTTACCCCGAGTGAGTAAAGACGCAGTGTAGAAAAGGAATGATGACTCACAGTGAATTGATGGCCATTTTAATTCACTTTCATCAATCCCATTATAAGGATTTCAAGAGCTATTATATATATCATGCCCATCAACATCTGAGAGATGAGTTTCCACTGTTACTAAGTTATACACAATTGTTAAGAGTTATCTCATCGGTGCTGATTCCACTCTATGCTTATTTTGGACACTGCTTGGGTAGGTAGTTATATCTTTGTAAAAAATCTAAGCTTTGTGGTTAATCAGGAAACCATTTAAGTTATCATTTCAAAACTCATATTTTAGAATCTAAGTCATAAAAAAATAAGCATTTGATAATTTAAGAAAAATTAGCCTTTGAAGTAGCCTAACTAATCTAGCTTTAGACATAGGTAAATCAGATATAAAAAGCCTCAATAAATTGAGGCTTTTTATACTTTAACTAAAAAGGAAATTTAATATTAACGACACTCAGCAGGAATATAGGTATCATCTGAACCAGAACAAGCCCAAGTCAAAGGAGCGCTTGCGGTGAAAGAAGGTGTTAATAAAACTGTTACACTATTTGCTGTAGCATCCATAGTGGCGCCAATCGCACCAGTAGAACTACAAGTTAAACCAGAAACATGTCCAGCAACATTAAGATTCGCACCATTACATGATGTTGAACCTAGTGAATTAAAGTTAGCCACATTTTCAGCAACCGTAGCTTTTAAACCTGAAGCCAAAGACAAGCCTTCTGTAACACGAGCACGAATGGTATAGTCTTGATAAGCAGGCAAAGCAATTGCAGCTAGAATACCAATAATCGCAACAACGATCATTAATTCAATTAAAGTAAAACCGTGTTGTAGTTTATTTTTTGTCATGGTAAATCTCCAATGATATTAAAATTATAATTAAACTTGATTAAAAGTAATTTGCCTTTAATCTCTTCAATTGGTAATAGTAGAAGCAAGCATCATGCCAAAAAATTAGTTTTATTGTGTTTTATAAAGAAATTACACTAAATTACTAGGTAGCTTAATAATTAATAAGCTGACAATATGTCAAGATTGTTACCCTTTTGTCATAAGTTGACAAAATGGTAACAATTCACAAAACGACATTCATTCTTTACTGAAACTTGCGGTTATAAAATTTCATGCTAATATACAAGCTTTATTCTAAAAGAATAAAGCTTGACTTATGAATGCAGCCTAACGGGCAATCAAGTCTACTCATTCACATCTTAAGGTAACTCTCTTTAATGATCTTTAAACGGTTCGAGCTTAAGTATTATTTGAATAATTTTCAAACTGAAGGGCTTATTCGACAACTATCTTCTATTATGCCGCTTGACAAGCATTGTAGCGATGTTTCAGGCTATAAAGTAAGGAGTTTGTATTATGATTCACATGACGATGAGTGTTTGTACGAAAAGCAATCTGGAGTATTACACAGGAAAAAAATTCGACTGAGAACTTATGGTACTAATATTAACAGTACAAGTAAACTTGAAATAAAATATAAAAGTGGTCAATTGGTTAGAAAAGAATCAGTTAAAATATTAGCAGAAGATGCTGAGGCTATCTGTGCTGGGGATTATACAATTTTATTAAAATATAATAATCCCATTACTAATAAAATTTACACGACATTCGTTACTCGGCTTTACAAGCCCAAAGTAATAGTTGAATACCAGAGAGTGGCTTACGTCTTTCCTGCATTTAACATACGCATTACCTTTGATAAGGATTTGCATTCAAATGTCAATCATTTAGATTTATATTCAGGCAATACCAACTTAATGCCAGTGATACTTGAAGACAAACAAATATTGGAAGTAAAATATGATCATTATATTCCAGCCTATATAAAAAACATCCTATCAGGTGTCAATTCTGAAAGGATGGCAATTAGCAAATACACTTTAGCCAGACGGTTTCATAAAATTCATAAATGGGAAGATAACTAACAATGGATCAAACAACATTTTCCGATGTACTGCAAAAAAGCTTCGTCGCAATGTCAATGGGCAGTACTGATCAAATTACAACCATAAATATCCTCTTAAATTTATCCATGTCTTTTCTTGTGGCCATGTTCATCTTTTATATTTATAAAAAAACATATCAGGGCGTTTTGTATCAACGCAGCTTCAATATTTCTCTCGTGTTGGCTAGTACCGTGACCTCAATGATAATTATGACTATTAGTGGTAATTTAATTTTATCCTTAGGCATGGTGGGTGCGCTCTCCATCGTACGTTTTAGAACTCCCGTTAAGGACAGTATTGATTTGATTTTCCTCTTTTGGGCCATTGCTGCGGGTATTGCCAATGGGGTTGGCTATTATAATATTTCAGTTCTCAGCTCTGTGATGATTGCAATATTTATGTTTATTTTAACTCAACGAAAAGACTCTATCGGTGATATTTTTATACTGGTCATTCAACTTAAAGATCCAAGCCTTGAAAAAGAGGTACTAGAAGAAATTCAAGCACATACCAAAAAGCTAGCTATAAAATCAAAAAATATCAATGATATTGCAACAGAAATAACAATGGAAATTAAAGTAGCAGGTGATAATACTGAATTTCTCAACCGCTTACATCAAAGCGATAAAATTTCACAAGCAACGATTGTGACTTATGAACAAGACTTAGCCGCGGTATAATTGAGTGTTCTTAAAGTTAATATTACTATGTACAGTCTCCTTTTTATTATCATTAAGCACGCTATTATATTCCAGTGAGCCATTAATTCTATCGGAACAGGTGGCCTGTTCCGATAACTCTAATTTTTCAAATTCTTATTACCTCATTCAAGTGTCTGACATCGCTCAAGTATCACAATATTTTTCCAAACTGTCTTCGCTAATAGAATTCAAAAAAGAAAACCTGCGCATAGGAATGCAAATAGGCTCTAATCAATTACATTATCAATATTTTGATTATCCCAACCAGCAATTATTAAAAAATAACCAGGAATTATTTTTGGTTATTAATAAATTACTTCCACGATACAGAGAAGACAGGGAAACTATTTATTTTCTCGATAATAGCAATCAAACAAACCCCAAGCATTTATTTAAAACAAAAAACTATAAGCAAAAGAAGACAGCTTTAGATAAACATGTCTTATTCAGTAGAGTCAAACGCAAAGACAGGCTTGAACTCCAAGCATTAATTCAATATGAAAAAGAAGAGCTTGTAAATATAACTCCTGTTATTGACATTGAGGCCCAAGAAGTTATTGTATTATTTACTCATTTTGGTCGAATGCAAGCAAAAATAAGCATGGAGGAATTCCATATAGCCAACTATGGACTACCCAATACCTTTAGTGTCTTAAAATTTGAATTATTAGCCCCCAAAACCGACTCACTCACCTCTAAAGAATCAATAGAAATAAAAAAATTAGTATGTAATATAAAAAATGATTTTACCCAGAAATTCCCTCAGATAAAACAATCACCTAGACCAAATTACCAGTTTTATCATAAAAACACACACCAATTATTACCATCAAGGGATCTCTTTGAAAGATTTCCTGTCATTTATAAAATAGGACAGGCTAGTTTGTTAGCTTTCATTGGATTTTTGGTGCTTTATTTATTTATTGGGCGATACTCTAAAGTATCTATCTATAAGCAAATAAGAAGAACAACAGGAAAAAAATAATGCTTTATAGTAAGCATATACAATGTCGGCTGTGGCCTTTTTTTATTGCTATTTTATTGTTAGCAATGCTCTTAATCTCTTTGTTTGGTGGTCTAAGAGAGTTTTATTCTTATAAACAAATTGTACAAGCTGATCTTGAACTCAATCCAGTAACGTTGCATTATTTTATTAAAGATTTTATTCAAAGAAGAGTTCAAAAACTAATAGTAAATCCAATACCCAACAATCCATCTATTGCCTCTTTTTCTATTTATACTAATCAAAGTGATTTACAATCATTAGATTCTGACTTACCTGCAAGTGCTAAAGAACAATATGTGTCAGGCTATCTAAAAACCAATAAACCAGAACTAAAAAGCCAAATTAATTTCCGCTATCGTGGAGGGCTTGCTTTACACTGGTTATATGAAAAAAAATCACTTCGAATTAAACTCCCTCCTTTTACGACCTATCAAGATGAACAAAGCTTTGATTTGGTAAATATTTCAACACCTGAAATCATTATAGATTTACTCAGCTACGCTATGGCAAAAGAGATAGGTTTACTCACTCCAGATTATTTCCCTGCAAGGGTTTTTATAAATAATAATTACAATGGCCTGCATTTTTTTCTTAGCGGTATCAATGAATCCTTATTAAGAAAAAAACATTTAATGCCTGGCAGTATCTACTCAGGTGACACTATAAGTCCACCTAATCCCTTTGGTCGCTCACAGTATGGTATGAATGAACGTGCATATTCAAAAGTGGATGAAAATCATAATTCTCTCCCACTATTATGGACTGATGCCAGATTATGGAAGAAAGATGCTTCACGAAATGCACAAATGAAGCATGATCGAACCGATATTAACACCTTTATCAATACTGCCAATCAAGCTGATCCAATCCTATTTATGAAGGAATTTAACCAGTTTTTTGATCACAAAAAGTTTTTTTTATTTTGGGCTCTGGATAGCTTAACAGGCACCCACCACCATGATTTATTTCACAACCATAAAATTTATTTTGATCCTTATAAAGGAAAATTTGAACCCATAGAGTGGGACTTAAGGTTTTGGAATGGTGGATTTCCAGCTAAAGATTTGATAGAAACACCTCTTTTAAGGCAAGTAAAATTTAACCCCCTATTAGAATATGAAAGGGATAAAATAACCTATGAGCTATTACAACGATTTTCAGTTAAATCAATACTCAAAAAAATTGATGATGCAACAGACAATCTCCGTCCTGAATTAGAAGCTGATCCATATCGTCAGGCAGGAAAGAGTGTCAGTCTCTTCACAAGTACCAAAGCAAGTATTATCAGTATGAAGTCATTTAACAAAGAGATTGCAAAACTAAAAAAAGTATACAAAGGGAGACATCATTTTTTAACTGAACTCTATAAATCAAACAAAGCAGAATATCAATTAACGCAAATTAGCGATAGTGAAGTATCAATAAAATTTTCCATCAGTGGTAATAACCCCATTATTTTTTCTCCCTGGGAACAAATACAAAAAAATAAACATGCAGAAGTCAATATTTTTCGGGTATTTGAAGGCAAAGAAACAGCTGTTACTCATAATGAAAAAGACATCTTATACCCTGGTAAACAAGTAACCGATGGAAATAATTTAAAGTCCACAGAACCATCACATATAATGGCCTCTGGTATAGACAAGTTAACTCCTTCACCACTAATATATGAATATAATATTCGAGGTAACTTGCCCGAGGAAATATTAAGTTTAAATACAATATTAGTCACTAATGCAATTACTAATACAATTACCAGCATTGAAAAAGTTTCAGCCATAAGCAATTCAGAACAGACCAAGTCAATACACCCATGGTCTTTAAGCCAACAAATTAATAATGATATTGAACATATCACTTTAAATGGCACAATAAATATATCAAAAAATACAGTGTATAAAGAAAATCAAATTATCACCATTCAACCAGGAACACTCTTTAAAATTTCAAAAAATAAGTCCCTTATTTTCTATGGTAAAGTTATTGCCGAAGGTACTGAGGTCAAACCAATCATTTTTGCTCCAATGCACTCTGGTGAAAATTGGGGCAGCCTGATTATACAAGGTCAATCAGCCTCTGACTCAAAATTCAAGTATATTCATGTCACGGGGGGGAGTTTAACAAAACACAAACTCATTTCCTATCCTGGACAGTTTAATATTCATAACGTCAGTTCTTTTGAAATTAGTAATTGTAGGATTTATGATAATAAAACAGGAGATGATGCACTTCATATTGCCTATAGTAAAGGCTCAATCTCTAATTGCCATTTTGAAAACACAGCATTTGATGCCTTAGATATTGATATTTCAGATGTCACTATTAACAATACTGAATTTACAAAAATAGGTAATGATGCCATCGATTTAATGACATCCAGAGCTGCTCTTGAACAGATTACCGTCAATATGGCCCAAGATAAATGCATTTCTATTGGTGAAGAAAGCAATGTCAATATTAACAATAGCTTTTTTGAACAGTGTAATATTGGAATAGCAGTCAAAGATAAGTCTAAAGCATTTATTCAGAATGTTACATTTAGCAATTTTGGTGATTCTGCTATCTCACTCTTTAGAAAAAACCCCCGTTATAGTAATGGTGGAATAATTAATGGTTCTAATCTTTATGGGCTCAATAGCAAAGATATTAAATTAGACTCATTTTCTGTAAACAAGATACCACTTAGCTCATTGCAGATAATACCGAGTAAACCCCGTTAATTTAACAGTCACTTGGATTGAGGTTTGATTATAATGACAAAAACAAAAACAAATATTTGTTTAAGTGATGTATTTTTATTAATTAGTATCATATTATTTCTCCTTTATAGTTTTTGGTTATTTAAAAACACAGAGGAGGAACACATACAAGAAGTTATTAATCAATACAATGAGCTTTATTCTACTGGAAAAAAAGATGATGCAAAAAAATTACTAAGTGAAATTTCAGAGTTTCAAGACAAAGAAAAACCT
This sequence comes from Gammaproteobacteria bacterium, assembly GCA_016744395.1. Lineage (GTDB taxonomy): Bacteria > Pseudomonadota > Gammaproteobacteria > GRL18 > GRL18 > GRL18. Next base: position 26,079 of record JADGEK010000040.1, read on the forward strand.
CTAAATATAAAGTGGCTACCACTAGTTCTTAAAATACGCAATGGATATCAAAGGTTAGCACTCTATAAAAAAATTCTGGAGCACTCTCCTGATAAAGAAATAGTCTATCAGCTAATTTCAAATTTCATGAAAAAATCACCTTCTGATGCAACAAAAAGCATAAAAAAAAGATACTATTCGGATCTGCTCAATATAAAAGGCATTGATATTGAGCTTTTAAATAAATATGAACTGTTTATTGATAGTGAGGATAAATCTCCATCATTTAAACATCAATAATTTTTATGTGCACTTTCATATCTAAGAAACAGCATATTAGCATATTACATACATCTAATAATTAAGTGAATGTACACTTATTTATTGAAATGTATCTCATTTTTACTATTTTATTGAGAAAAAACAATAATTTTTTGGCTATAATTAAAGTTCGTACTAGAATGTATATTATATAGCATGCAAGACTTCATATCGTTTTTAAAATTATTAGGCAAGTATTAGACAATTATGGTATTAGCACAGCAAACATCTCAATTAACTGGCCTGGCTCGACAGCTTGTTATGCAAAGCTTCCTCAGTGAAGAGGATGCTCTAAATTCTATTGAAGCAGCAAACAAAGACAAACTTCCTTTTGTTCAGTATGTGACAGGTCAAAACCTAGTTAAATCAATAGACATAGCAACCATAGCATCCACGGAGTTTGGCACACCAGTACTCGATATTAGCACAGTTGAATTTGAGAAAGAAACAGTTAAGGTTATAAAAGAAGACCTTATCAGCAAACATCACGCTCTCCCTCTTTTTAAACGAGGGGCACGATTATTTGTGGCTGTTGCAGATCCGACCAATATTGCGGCTTTAGATGAAATTAAATTTCAGTCAGGATTGAGCACCGAAGCCATTATTGTTGAAGCCGATAAACTTGAAATCGCAATATCAAAAGCATTGGCTGATGCCGATGACAGCATGAGCATGTCTGATTTCGATGATGATGATCTGGAAGGTCTTGATTATGAAGATACTGAAAAAGAAGAAGATGATTCCAGTAGCGGAAAAGACGATGCGCCAGTTGTCAAATTTGTTAATAAAATCCTATTAGATGCCATTAACAAGGGGGCCTCAGATATCCACTTTGAACCCTATGAAAAATTTTTTCGTGTACGCTTAAGACTGGATGGCATATTAGAAGAAGTCGCTAAACCCCCTGTCAACTTAACACCTCGTATTTTAGCTCGAATAAAAGTACTGTCACGATTGGATATATCAGAACGACGCATTCCTCAGGATGGTCGTATGAGAATGAAAATATCTAAAAACCGAGCCATTGATTTTCGTGTCAGTACTTGCCCGACTCTTTTTGGTGAAAAAGCAGTGCTGCGTATTCTTGATCCCAGTAGTGCTCAGCTTGGTATTGATGCATTAGGATATGAAAGCTTTCAAAAAGATCTTTATATGGATGCCTTATCAAAACCGCAGGGAATGATTTTAGTTACAGGCCCCACTGGTTCAGGTAAAACAGTGTCATTGTATACTGGACTGAATATTCTCAATACTGAAGAAGTTAATATATCTACAGCAGAAGATCCTGCTGAAATTAACCTACCAGGAGTCAATCAAGTCAATGTCAACCCCAAAACAGGGCTCACTTTTGCTGCAGCACTTCGTTCGTTTTTACGCCAAGACCCAGATATTGTCATGGTTGGAGAAATACGTGACTTAGAAACAGCAGAAATTGGAATCAAAGCCGCACAGACAGGGCATATGGTTCTTTCAACATTACATACCAACGATGCACCACAAACTCTTGGTCGTTTAATGAATATGGGAGTACCTCCATACAATATTGCTTCAGCCGTTAGTTTAATTATTGCACAACGCCTTTCTCGTCGTTTATGTGAAAATTGTAAAATGCTGCATGATGTACCTAAAGAAGCTTTGTTAGAAGAAGGATTTACAGAAGAAAATATTGCCAAAGGCTTTACAGTATATAAACCCATTGGTTGCTCAAGCTGTAATGGTGGTTATAAAGGCAGAGTTGGAATATATCAAGTAATGAAAATTTCAGAGGAGATGGGACGTATCATTATGGAAGGTGGCAATGCAATGGATTTAGCTGATCAGGCAAAAAAAGAAGGTATACCTGATTTAAGAGAATCAGGACTTAAAAAGGTTATGGATGGTATTACCAGCCTTGAAGAAGTAAACAGGGTAACTAAGGATTAGTCACAAAAGACTAACTAAGTTCAAAGATTTCGTACTGAAGACTAATAATAAAAGCTTTTATAATTAAGGATTTTCAATGGCGACTAAAGAAAAACCAGCCCCAATATTTGTTTGGGAAGGTGCCGATAGAAACGGTAATAGAAAAAAAGGAGAGGTGCAGGCTAAAAATTCTGCCTTGGCCAAAGCTCAACTCAGACGGGAAGGTATCAATGTACTTAAGATCAAGCCCAAGCCAAAACCTTTGTTTGGAATTGGAGGGCCTAAGAAAAAACCCATTACCCCTTTGGATATTGCTATTTTTTCTCGTCAACTAGCCACAATGATGAAAGCGGGTGTACCGCTGGTACAATCATTTGAAATTGTTGGAAATGGCCATGATAATTTTTCTATGCAGGAAATGATCTTAGGGCTTAAGGCTGAAGTTGAAGGAGGTAATTCCCTTACTGAAGCATTAAAAAAATATCCTCTGCTTTTTGATGATTTATATTGTAATTTAGTACAAGCAGGTGAACACGCGGGTATTTTAGACAGCATTTTGGATAAAGTGGCCACTTATAAAGAGAAGTCTGAGGCACTTAAGGCTAAGATTAAAAAAGCAATGGGCTACCCCATTGCAGTCATTGTAGTAGCCATTATTGTTGTTACCATTTTGTTGATATTCGTAATTCCTGTATTTGATGATATGTTCAAAAACTTTGGTGCAGACCTCCCTGCCCCAACTCAACTCGTTGTTAATTTATCTCAATTCTTACAAGAGTGGTGGTGGCTCCTCTTTGGTTCTATTGGTGGAGGTCTATACGTTTTTTCTTATTTCAAAAAACGTTCCAGAAAAATGCGCGAGGTATTAGATAGAATCATTCTGAAAATGGCTATTATTGGCCCTATTATGGAAAAAGCGGCTATTGCCCGTTATGCCCGAACTCTGGAAACAATGTTTGCAGCTGGAACACCGTTAGTAGAAGCTTTGAGCTCAGTTTCAGGTGCAGTGGGAAATATTGTTTTTCAACATGCAGTTGATCAAATCCAACAGGAAGTATCCACTGGAACTCAGCTTAATAAAGCAATGGCAAATACCAATGTATTTCCAAGTATGGTGATTCAAATGACAGCTATTGGTGAAGAATCGGGTGCTCTGGATACCATGCTTAGTAAAGTTGCCGACTTTTATGAAGATGAGGTTGATAATTTAGTTGATGGCCTCACAGCACTCATGGAACCCATTATTATGTCCGTTCTCGGTGTTATAATTGGTGGTATTGTTATTGCCATGTATCTACCAATCTTTATGATGGGTAGTGCGATATAACACAAATGGATATTATCTTATATTTTAAAGCAAACTCTGAATTTTTCTTCTTTTCAGTTTTTTTGTTTAGTTTATTAGTGGGAAGTTTTCTTAACGTAGTAATATACCGCCTTCCCATCATGCTCAAGCGTGAATGGAAAACGGATTGCATTGCTTTTCTAGCTGATGAAGGTCAACAAATTAATGATACAAAAACAGGAGAGGAACTATTTAATTTATCAGTCCCACGTTCACGCTGCCCTTCTTGTGGACATCAAATAACCGCATTAGAAAACATCCCAGTTATCTCATGGCTTTTTTTAAGAGGTAAATGTTCTGAGTGCCAGTCCAGTATTTCAATTCGATACCCAATTATAGAGTTTACGACCGCACTGCTTTCTACTCTCGTTGCCTATTATTTTGGCATGCAATGGTTCTCTTTAGCAGCTTTATTTCTGACTTGGGCCCTCATTGCCCTAACAATGATTGATTTTGACACTCAATTATTACCTGATAATATTACTCTCCCCCTTTTATGGTTAGGACTTTTAATCAGTTTACTTCAAATTTCTGATATTCCATTAAAAGACAGCCTTATTGGTGCAATGGCTGGATACCTTTCACTTTGGAGTGTGTATCAACTGTTTAAGCTGGTCACTGGCAAAGAAGGCATGGGCTATGGTGATTTCAAACTGCTCGCAGTTTTAGGCGCCTGGCTAGGATGGCAGGCATTGCCTTTGATATTGTTCCTCTCTGCTCTAGTCGGTGCGCTTGTCGGTATCTCTCTTATCCTCTTTATGGGCCGAGATAGAAGCATTCCCATACCTTTTGGACCTTATCTTGCTTCAGCAGGCTTTATCAGCTTATTGTGGGGGGAACCCATTAAGCAAATCTATTTTAGTATTTCAGGTATTTAATGCTGACCATTGCTCTTACTGGGGGAATCGGTAGCGGTAAATCAGCGGTTACTGACCTCTTTCAAAAGTTTGCCTTACAATCAAGTTTCAATAATAAACTGGTAATCATCGATGCAGATGTTATCGCCAAAAGCCTTTTAACAGGCTCATTAAATGATTCTCAGTGTTCTATGGCGTTAAGAGAAGTCCAAAAATTCTTTGGCCCTACTTTATTTGATGCCGAGGGTTATTTGAATAGAGATGAGCTTCGCTCACTCATATTCTCATCTAAAGAAAAAAAACAACAGCTGGAATCTCTTTTGCATCCACTAGTGTACGAAGAAATTTCTAACCAGCTTTCTGTAATTCATTCTGGAATTGTCATTGTGGCCATTCCCCTCTTCTTTGAAACAATAGGTGAAACAAGAAAAAATAATCAGTCTCAAATAATATTTGATCGTATTCTGGTCATCGATGTTCCCATTGAATTACAAATTGAGCGCAGTCGCATAAGAGACAATTGTTCACCCGAATTAATAAAAAAAATAATAAATGCCCAGGTTGAACGTAAAGTACGCCTTGATCATGCCGATGATATTATTAATAATTCAGGTACAAATTCAGAACTCCAGTTAAAAGTGAAGTCACTGCTTAACACCTACTGCTCTTTAGAAAAGTTGTTCTAGTCACAGAGATTGACACAAATAATCTTTGTCCCATAAACCTAGAAAAATGTTTGTTGCAACCACGCCCAAGATATTGGACAATGTCATAAAACCTTGGAAGAATCCATTAATTTCCAATGTTATGGACTTTATTGTTTAAAAAACTAACAGGAAGTATTTAACATCGTGGCAAGCGTGACCAGTGTAACCAACGTAAATGATTCCACTATTTACGAACTTCCCCTCAACGAACGCATACGAACCTTATTACGTCTTGAATTTTTATTTCAGCAAGCAAGGTACTCGATGAGAGGTTATTCAGTTTGGGATAGTCGTGCAACTATCACACATATACTGGGTATTATGAATATCATGAGTCGCATTGATTTGCGCTCTGAACTGCTGAAAGAACTCGAGAGGCAAACCTCAGCATTATTAGCCATCAGTTCTCGGCCTGGTGTCGATCCCTCTATTTTAGAAGACACCCTAAAAAAGCTGGACACCTATACAAATAATCTTCGCTCAGCCTCAAACCAGTCAATTCACGAACTCAATAATATTGAGCTATTAAAGCTCATCCGCCAGCGTGATTCTATTCCTGGTGGCAGCTGTGATTTTGATATTCCAATTTATCATTTTTGGCTTAAACAACAACCTGAGCAAAGAATTGAGATATTGGAATCCTGGTTGAGTCAGCTCGATAACCTCCGTTTATCTATCGGTGTTATTTTAAGTTTACTACGTGAAAGTGCGATTAATACCCCTATTATTGCTGAACAAGGCTTTTACCAACAGTCTTTGGATACCAATATTCCTTTTCAGCTCATCCGAGTCATTGTACCAAGCGATGCTGAGTTTTATGCTGAAATGAGTGGTGGTAAACATCGCTTTAGTGTGCGTTTTATGAAGCCAGTCAGTGGTGAGCGTCCAAGTCCTTGCCTTGAAGATATTGAATTTCAACTCTCATGCTGTGCTCTTTAACTTGGCTAAATCAGTTGAGCTATTGTAAAAACCATGAAAAAACTTACTATAAAATGCCCAACATGCTCACTAGAACATGATTATTACACTTCAAAGCCCTGGAGCCCATTTTGTTCTGATCGATGCAAGCTCATTGATTTGGGAGCATGGGCCAGTGAAGAGCACCGAATAAAAGGTGAATCCATTCCAGAATCAGAAGAGCAAATATTTGACATCGACAAGGGTAATTCAGGAAATTTTATCAATTAACGAGAGTTGCTAGAGACAAGACATGCCTTGTTACTACAATAACAAATGCATAATTTCATTCCTTTTAAAAATGAAATGGAAATTCTGCCCTGTATTCTTGTTTACTGGATTTTAATCGCACCACAGCTAACCAATCCGTTCGATTCTTTGACACTTTGGGTAACTTGGCCACAGCATTCCAGTTTTCAGGTACCACTTGATGAGTGGATTTATCTGGAGAAAAAAGCACAAGGTTTTGCTCTAAATCCTCTCCTGGCATTTCAAATGAAACAGAAATGGATTCAATACCCTCAAAGTCAAAGCCCACTACACTCAGCAACATAGGAAATTCAACATCAGGAATTACTGTACTTTTGATGGCAAAACTAATTCTCTGAAACTCTTTATCATTAATAATGGATGCGCTGCAAATACTACCAGCTGAATTACAATGCTGGTTAACACCTAATTTTATGATCTTATTGGAATGTTCATCTAAAAAATCACCAAAGTCCTGTACGAAGATCAATGCCAGAATGATCACAAAACTCATTGCTAACAGGCGAATGTATTTATTGTTCAATGTTATACCCTTTAATATTTAAACTTCATCAGATACTATGTATAGCTCGCCCATATTCCATAAGCTACTGATAGCAGAAATACCTTGAGCACCATTATTTTGAGCGAGTCTTATATCTGATTTTTCCATTCCACCCAATGCAAACACTGGCATTTTTGCAACATCTGTCAATGCCTTAAACAGCTCCCAGCCTAATGCTCTCTGCTCAGGATGTGACGCAGTGGCCTTTACAGCAGAAACAACAATGAAGTCGAGCTTTAAGTCATTGGCTCTCTCAATATCTCTCATACTATGACAAGAAGCCGCTAATTTTTTCTCAGGATATTGTTTGCGATAACGCTTAATAGAGTCATCTTTAAATGAATCATGTAAATCAGAGCTGGTTAAATGAATGCCAGCAAATAATTTTATAATATTGAACTCTTCATTATCTAAAAGCATGAATGAATTCATTAAAAGCTGAACATTATTTTTTTTGGAGACTTCACATACCTGCTGCATGAGTTGATTTCGTTCTATAATAAGTGCTCTATTTTCAAGTAAGGACTTAATTCTTAACTGAACCAGGCTATGACCTTGAATACTATTTATGAACTCATCAATGAATTGGTCTGTATTATCACAATCTGGCGTTATCAAATAACAATCAGGCAGCATAAGAGCCTCAATAATGGCTTCATTAGCTTCAGGAAACTGATAATCATCCAACTCTTCAAGTCGAATCCATTTAACCACTTGCCCTTCTAAGCCAAGCTGCTCTTGCTCATCATTTTCTAAGTCTAATTGATAGTTTTTACCAGAAAATTTTGTGACAAGCAGAGTCTCTAAAACCACACTTTTATCCGAATAATGATGGATCAGTTTAATCAATGGGCGAGTATTGTGTATTTCAACACCCAGCTCTTCTTCAATTTCCCGACCAAGAGCCTCAGTGACTGTTTCTCCTTTTTCTACCTTACCACCAGGAAACTCCCACAAACCACCCTGATGAACATTTTGCGCTCTTTTAGAAATTAAAACACGCCCATCTTTCACAATTGCGGCTACAGCAACATGAACCAGAGAGCCGTCAGTTTTGCAATTCGACATTAACTTCGGTATTCAGCATTAATTTTCACATAGTCATAGGATAAATCACAGGTCCATATTTGTGTTTCATATGAACCTCGTTTTAAGTAAACGGTAACAGTGATTTCATCTTGATCCATGACTTTTTGGCCTCTCTCTTCGGTATAATCATCTGCCCTGCCCCCTTGACGGACAAGACAAACATCATCAAGATAAATTTCTAAAGCATTAATATCCAGCTCATCGACACCTGAACGACCAACCGCCGCTAAAATCCTTCCCCAATTCGGATCACTGGCAAAGAAAGCAGTTTTAACCAGTGGAGAATGAGCAATAGTATAGGCCACATCACTGCATTCTTTTTCTGTTTTACCAGATTCAACCTTAATATTAATAAGCTTGGTTGCGCCTTCTCCATCTAGAACAATGGCCTTCGCTAATTGTTCTAAAACTGAGGTGATTGCACTTAACAAAGCAGGATAGCCTGGATGAGCTTCACTATCGATCAGCTTTGTTTTTGATTTTCCTGTAGCAACCAGCATGCAAGAGTCATTTGTTGAAGTATCACCATCTACTGTGATTCGATTAAACGAATGATCAGCACTCTGTTTTAACATTTTTTGTAATAGTGTTTGCTCGATAGCTGCATCAGTTGCCACAAAGCCCAGCATAGTTGCCATATCTGGACGAATCATCCCTGAGCCTTTAGAAATGCCTGTAACCGTTACTGTTTGGCCATCAACGCTCAATTGTGTTGATGCACCTTTCGTTCTAGTATCCGTGGTTAAAATACCCTCTGCAGCATCACCCCAGCCATTTTCAGATAAGTTATTCAACGCAGTTGGCAAAGCATTAATAATCTTATCAACGGGTAAAGTTTCACCAATTACACCTGTTGAAAAAGGGATAACAGACTTTGTCTCTAAGCCTGATAATTGGCCAAGCACCCGACAAGTTTTGAGTGCATCACTCATTCCTTGCTCACCCGTCCCTGCATTCGCATTGCCTGTATTAATGGCAAAATACTGAACTTTATTAGAGCACAAGTGCATCTTTGCAACATGCACAGGTGCCGCACAAAAAGCGTTTTGGGTAAACACACCCGCAACAGAGGCAGAGTCATCAAAAGACATTACAACAACATCTTTTCGATCAGTCGCTTTAATCCCTGCGCAAGCAGTACCCAGTTTAAATCCTGAAATAGGGTGCATTTCAGGAAGGTTCGATTCTATTGGCATATCTTTACCTTTTTCAGCAACTTGTCATAAGTGTTTATTAAGCTTTAAACACAAGGGGATAAACAAAAAAACCAGTTAAAACTAAAATGCCCACAAAAGTGTGGGCATTTTAGTTTTTATTTTGTAGAGACAAGACATGCTTGTCTCTTCGATATTTAACTCAGTTTGCCACAACACTGTTTAAATTTTTTGCCTGAGCCACAAGGGCAAGGTTGATTTCGACCCACTTTTTGACCATCTCGAACAAAAGGTTGGGCTTTATCATCACCTTTATCGGATGATTCAGGCTTGGCATCCGCACCTTCATTCTCCAGAGAGTTAAAACCATCATGTTGGAATTCCATTTCTGGCTGTTCATGATTTTCCAATTCACTGATATCAGGTTCTTCGCGGATTTGCATAATACTTAATCGAGCAATCACATCATATTTAACCCGATCTAATAAATCAGTAAATAATTCAAAAGATTCACGCTTGTATTCCTGCTTTGGATTTTTTTGTGCATAACCACGCAAGCCAATACCCTTGCGTAAATAATCCATAGCAGCCAAATGTTCTTTCCAAAGGCTATCAAGGACTTCCAGCATGACGCCTTTTTCAACACGACGCATCATATCTGCACCAATGAGCTCTTCTTTTTGCATAAAAGAATCGATCATTTCTTGTAAAATACGTGCCCTTAAAGGTTCTTCGTGCAAATCATCATCTTCTGCCAGCCACTTTGCAACTGGCAAATCCATCAAGAATTCTGCCTGTAAACCTTCTTCAAGCCCTGGAACATCCCACTGCTCTTCAATACTTTCAGGTGGGATATAGCCATTAATGAACTGCTCCAGCACATCTGAACGAATATCAACAACCAAATCGGAGATGTCTTCAGTGGCCATCAATTCACTGCGCTGCTCATAGATCACTTTGCGTTGATCATTGGCAACATCATCATATTCCAATAATTGCTTACGAATATCAAAGTTATGGCCCTCCACTTTCCGCTGAGCATTTTCAATGGAACGTGTCACCCATTTATGCTCAATGGCCTCACCTTTTTCCATACCCAGTTTACGCATTAAGCCAGCCATTTTTTCTGAAGCAAAGATACGCATCAGGTTATCATCTAATGAGAGGTAAAAACGTGAAGACCCAGGATCACCCTGACGACCTGAACGTCCTCTTAACTGATTATCAATACGTCTGGACTCATGTCGTTCAGTACCAATAATGTGTAAGCCACCATTACTTAGAACCTGCTCATGTAATACGTTCCACTCTGTGCGCATTTTTTGCACTGTCGCATCATCGGGATCGTCCAGTTTATTGATTTCAGCATCAATATTACCGCCAAGAACAATATCGGTTCCACGACCCGCCATATTAGTAGCAATCGTGATGTTACCTGCCTGCCCCGCCTGAGCAATAATATCTGCCTCACGAGCATGTTGTTTGGCATTCAGCACTTCATGATGAATTTTTGCTTTATTAAGAGCCTCAGACAGCAGCTCAGACACTTCAATTGATGCCGTACCCACTAATGCAGGCTGGCCTCTTTTCTGACACTCTTTAATATCTTCAATAATGGCACCAAATTTTTCTTCCTGAGTAAGAAAAATTAAATCACCATGATCTTTTCGCTGCATGGGATTATTAGTGGGTAATACGATGACTTCAAGATTGTAAATCTCATGAAACTCAAATGCTTCCGTATCAGCAGTACCTGTCATTCCAGACAGCTTATTGTACAAACGAAATAAATTCTGAAAGGTAATAGAGGCAAGAGTCTGATTTTCAACTTGAATATTGACACTTTCTTTAGCTTCAACAGCCTGATGCAGACCATCAGACCAACGGCGACCAGGCATGGTACGACCTGTAAACTCATCAACAATAACGACTTCGCCGTTACTGACAATATAATCAACATTTTTGGTAAATAAGCTGTGCGCTCTTAATGCCGCATTAATGTGGTGCATTAAAATGATATTAGAAGGATCGTACAG
>JADGEK010000041.1 GCA_016744395.1 Gammaproteobacteria bacterium
GGTGGTGTGATGACTAAGCTGGTTGAAAAGAATACAACGATTCCAACTAAAGCATCACAAGTCTTTACTACCGCCGATGATAATCAGACCGCTGTAACGGTTCATGTTCTTCAAGGTGAGCGTGAAGTGGCTTCTGGAAATAAATCATTAGGTCGTTTTGATTTATCTGATATTCCACCAGCACAACGTGGCACACCTCAGATTGAAGTGTCTTTTGACCTGGATGCCAATGGTATTTTGCACGTATCTGCAAAAGACAAGGCAACAGGCAAAGAGCAGTCAATCATCATTAAAGCATCAAGTGGCTTATCGGATGATGAAGTTGAACGTATGGTTCAGGATGCTGAAGCCCATGCTGATGATGACAAGATGTTCCAGGAACTGGTCACTGTTAAAAATACCGCTGAAAATATGATTCATGCGACTAAGAAGTCGATGGAAGATATGGGTGATAAGATGGACGATGATGAAAAGTCAGCCATTGAAGCAGCAACTAAAGATCTGGAAGAGTCACTAAAGGGTGATGATAAGGATGATATCGAAGCAAAAACGAAAGCATTAACCGATGCTTCTGCAAAAATGGCTGAACGCATGTATGCTGACCAGGGTGGCGATGCTGCTGCAGGCGCTGCTGGAGCGGAAGGTGCTGCTGGTTCAGCAGAGAATACGGCTGATGATGATGTGGTTGATGCTGAATTTGAAGAAGTCGACGACTCTAAAAAGTAAGCTAAGCGAGTATTCATCCTCTCAATTTTATGTCTTTAATAAGTAAAGTTGAAAGGCTTGTATGCTACATGATAAAACACAGGATAGAGAAATTCTCTGCCCTGTGTTTTCTGGTTTATAGTCCCTTCCTTTTAAGTTAAAAAAGATAGCCAAATATTATGTCCAAAAGAGATTTTTACGAAGTACTCGGCGTTGATAAAACGGCCAGTGATGCAGAACTGAAAAAAGCGTACCGACGTCTGGCAATGAAACATCACCCTGATAGAAACCTTGACAACCCTGATGCGGAAGTTCACTTTAAGGAAGCTAAAGAAGCCTACGAAGTACTTTCCAATGCACAAAAACGTCAGGCTTATGATCAATTTGGTCATGCGGGTGTTGATCAAAGCGCTGGTATGGGCGGTGGTGCTGGGGGCAACTTCAGTGACATCTTCGGTGATGTTTTTGGTGATATCTTTGGTGGAGGCGGTGGTGGTCGTCAAGGTGGTGAACGTGTCTATCGCGGTGCTGATCTGCAATACAATCTGGAGCTGAATCTGGAAGAGGCAGTTCATGGCAAATCGGTGAAAATCCGTATTCCTAGCATGGTTGGCTGTAAAAAATGTGATGGTTCAGGTGCCAAAAAAGGCTCTAAAGCTGAAACATGTCATACTTGTCAAGGGGTTGGACAAGTCCGTATGCAACAAGGTTTTTTCTCCTTACAACAAACCTGTCCTACTTGTCATGGCAGTGGTAAAACCATTAAAGATCCTTGTGATGCCTGTCATGGTGAAGGACGTATTCAAGAACATAAGTCTCTTTCAGTTAAAGTACCTGCTGGCGTTGATACAGGGGATCGTATTCGCTTATCAAATGAAGGTGAAGCGGGTCAAAATGGTGGACCTCCAGGTGATCTCTATGTTCATGTGAATGTGAAACCTCATGACATCTTTACTCGTGAGGGCAGTGATCTGTTTTGTGAAGTACCCATTAATATTACGACTGCAGCACTGGGTGGTACCTTGGATGTGCCGACTTTAGATGGTCGGGTGAGCTTAAAAATTCCGACAGAAACCCAAACAGGAAAAATGTTCAGAATGCGCGGCAAAGGTGTAAAATCTGTTCGCGGCGGTATTCAAGGTGATTTGCTCTGTCGTATTGTTGTTGAAACACCTGTGAAATTGAATGCAAGACAAAAAGAGCTTTTACAAGAGTTTCAAGAAACTCTGGTTGAAGGTGGTGAAAGCCATAGCCCTAAAGCTCACAGCTGGTTATCAGGTGTGAAGCGTTTTTTTGATGACATGAAACAAAATATTGGCTCATAAGGTCTTATCTAAGTGGTGTCATATTCATAAGTAGAGACAAGGCATGCCTTGTCTTTTCTTTTTAGAATCAGAGGCGTAAAGATCGGATGATTTTTACGCCTTTGTAGTTTAAGATGCTATTAATCGGGGGAGCAATAGGGGAAAAAGCGTGGTGGAAATATATGAACATTAAACAAGTTTTGAAAAATTTTATTGATGCATTGGTTGAAAAGTTTGAAAGGAACGGTGCAAAAAAACAGACACCCATTGAGTCACGTCGCCATGCCTTATCAAAAATGTTGGCGACAGGGGGTGTTGTTGCGTTAGGCGCATCTGCAACAACAGCCGTGGCACATAAAGCTGAAGGCTCTGAAGAAGAAAAGGAAGAGCGTTTTCCTGGTGATCCACCAGAACATTTTATTGTCTATCAGTTTAATGAAGCGGACCATGAATATCATCAGCATGTTTTGGGTTCAGTGGGTGCCATGATAGGTAAATATGAAGATAACATTGATATTGTCGTTGCCTGCTTTGGTCGTGGTATTCATGTTCTGGCCAAGAACCCTGGCAGGCCTGTTGAGGATTCCATGAAAGAAAAAGTGAGCAGCCTTGCAGGTCAGGGCGTTAAATTTCATGCGTGTGGAAGAACCTTGAAGTCCATGAATTGGACAGAAGAAGATATGCTGCCTTTTGCTAAAGTAGTCGAAGTGGGTGTTGCTGATATTATGGAATTGCAAGAACAAAATTATGCTTATGTCGCATGGTGATCCATCGGCTTAATCAAATATTAATTAACAAATGAGAGACGAATGATAAATATTTTAGTCACCGGTGCTGCCGGACGAATGGGGCGAAATTTAATCACTGCTGTTCATGACGCTCAAAACACTAAATTAACAGTGGCTGTTGAACGTAAGGGCAGCAGTATGGTGGGCGTCGATGCGGGTGAACTCTCAGGCTTAGAAAAAAATAATGTCATGCTCATTGATGACATTAATGATGCCCTGGGGCAATTTGATGTGTGCATTGATTTTACAGCTCCCGTTGTCACCATCGCAAATATCGAAGCGTGTCGTATTGCGGGTCGAAAAATGATTATTGGTACAACGGGTTTCACTGATGAGCAAAAACAAGTCATACAAGATGCCGCAAAAGAAATTGCTATTGTCTTTGCCCCTAATATGAGTGTTGGTGTCAATCTCACGTTTAAATTACTTGATATTGCTGCCAGAGTACTGGGTGACAGTGTTGATATTGAAGTGATTGAAGCGCATCATCGTCACAAAGTCGATGCACCTTCAGGTACTGCTTTGCGTATGGGTGAAGTGATAGCTGATGCCCTGGATCGTGATTTGAAAGAGTGTGCGGTTTATGGTCGTGAAGGTCAAACTGGAGAGCGTGACAGGAAAACAATCGGCTTTGAGACCATTCGAGCAGGTGATATTGTTGGTGAGCATACTGCGATGTTTGCAGATATTGGTGAACGAGTGGAAATCACTCATAAAGCATCAAGCCGTATGACCTTTGCAAATGGTGCTGTGCGTGCTGCACAATGGCTAAATCAGCATGACAAAGGATTATTTGATATGCAGGATGTATTGGGTTTAAGAGACTGATATTTTGTCTCACCCATATAAATCTAAGAGGGGATGGAGGGCTTGACTTTTACCTCCTTCGGCCCTTGTATTTTTTATTTTTCTCCCCTCCATTTCCTTATTTCTCTAATTTAAAATAAATATCCATCTATTTGCTGGTAAACCATAGTTTAAGATGGACAGAATTTACATATTTTTGTAAAATTCTACGGTTAAACTTGAAAGCAGGATGTGCACACTTGTGCATCCTGTTTGTGTATCTGGACTTTATGGGAGATTTCTTTGACTAACTCTGAAAAAGAGACCCGCTCTGACAATATTGTTGCCAATATGGCCTCAACAACCCCTGCCATCTTAGCGCTTGAAGACGGTACCGTTTTCTATGGTAAAGCCATTGGTGCCATTGGAGAGACTATTGGGGAGGTGGTTTTTAATACCTCGATGACAGGCTATCAGGAGATACTGACAGATCCTTCCTATATGGAGCAAATTGTGACTCTGACGTACCCGCATATCGGTAATATTGGAGTCAATGAAGGTGATGAAGAGTCGGACATAATTATGGCCCGAGGCTTGGTGATTCGTGACTTACCTCGCTTAATGTCCAGTTGGCGAGCTGAAATGTCACTTTCTGAATATTTGATTAAGCACAATATTGTGGCGATTTCAGATATTGATACGCGCAAATTGACTCGTATTTTAAGAGATAAAGGTGCTCAAAATGGGGCTATTGTTGCCATAGAGGGTGATAAATCTGATATTGACAAAGAGGCAGCAATTGCTTCTGCGCAAGGCTTTCCTGGCTTGAAAGGTATGGACCTGGCTAAGGTGGTGACCACTGATGCCAACTATGAGTGGACAGAAGGCTCCTGGTCGTTACAAACCAATGCGACTGAAACCCATACTGATTTACCACACCATGTGGTTGCCTATGATTATGGTGTCAAGAAAAACATTCTCAGAATGTTGGTGGATCGCGGCTGTAAAGTCACTGTGGTACCAGCAAAAACTAAAGCCAGTGATGTTTTAGCAATGAATCCTGATGGTATCTTTTTATCTAATGGTCCTGGAGATCCTGAGCCTTGCGATTATGCGATTGAAGCCATTGGTGAGATAGTAGAAACAGCCAAGCCTGTTTTTGGAATTTGTTTAGGCCATCAACTGCTGTCTCTGGCCAGTGGTGCAAAAACAGTTAAAATGAAATTTGGTCATCATGGTGGTAATCACCCTGTCAGCGATTTAGAATCTAAAATAGTCATGATCACCAGTCAGAACCATGGTTTTGCTGTGGATGAAGCCAGCTTACCTGATAATCTTAAAGCGACTCATAAATCTCTTTTTGATGGCTCCTTACAAGGTGTGCATCGAACTGATAAACCTGCTTTTAGCTTTCAGGGACATCCTGAGGCCAGCCCAGGTCCACATGATGTCGCTCCTTTGTTTGATCACTTTATAGAATTGATTGAACAACAGAAATAACCTTTAGCCGTCAGTAGTAGCACTGAGCTGTTAATTGTAAAAAGAAACAAATGTGCTCTAACATATGAGCAACACCCAAACTTTGTGAGTAAAGAATGCCAAAACGCGATGATTTAAAAAGTATTCTGATTATTGGCGCAGGTCCAATTGTCATTGGTCAAGCCTGTGAATTTGATTATTCTGGTGCCCAGGCGTGTAAAGCGCTGAAAGAAGAAGGTTATCGAGTCATTTTAGTTAACTCGAACCCTGCGACGATTATGACGGATACTGAATTAGCGGATGCCACTTATATTGAGCCGATTCATTGGCAGGTTGTGGCCAATATTATTGAAAAAGAACGTCCTGATGCTTTACTGCCGACAATGGGTGGTCAGACTGCACTCAACTGCGCTTTGGAATTGGATAAAAGAGGCGTTCTGGAAAAATTTAATGTTGAAATGATTGGTGCTGATAAAGAAGCAATTAATAAAGCTGAAGATCGTGACTTGTTCCGTAAGGCGATGATTAAAATTGGCCTTGATATGCCTAAGGCATTTATCGCGCACACTATGGAAGAATCCGCAGAAGTCCAAAAAGAACTGGGTGCCTTCCCGATTATTATTCGACCATCATTCACCATGGGTGGCAGTGGTGGTGGTATTGCGTATAACAAAGAAGAGTTTGTTGAGATTTGTGAACGTGGCCTGGATATGTCACCCACCAATGAGTTATTGATTGAAGAATCCATCATTGGCTGGAAAGAATACGAAATGGAAGTGGTTCGAGATAAAAATGATAATTGCATTATTATCTGTTCTATTGAGAATTTTGATGCCATGGGCGTGCACACTGGTGATTCAATTACTGTGGCACCTGCCCAGACATTGACGGATAAAGAATATCAAATCATGCGTAATGCTTCTTTGCAGGTTTTACGTGAGATTGGCGTCGATACAGGTGGTTCAAATGTGCAGTTTGCGGTTAACCCCAAAAATGGTCGCTTAATTATTATTGAAATGAATCCACGGGTTTCACGTTCTTCTGCCCTGGCTTCAAAAGCAACAGGATTCCCCATTGCAAAAGTTGCTGCTAAGTTAGCCGTTGGCTACACTTTAGATGAACTGGATAATGAAATTACGGGTGGTGCGACTCCAGCCTCTTTTGAGCCGACGCTTGATTATGTGGTCACTAAGGTGCCACGTTTCACTTTCGAAAAATTCCCTCAAGCAGACAACACTTTAACAACACAGATGAAATCTGTGGGCGAAGCCATGTCTATTGGTCGCACTTTTCAGGAATCGCTGCAAAAAGCACTGCGCTCACTGGAAATTGATACCGATGGTTTTACTGAAATGTTTGATGATCTCGAAGGTGACAACGAAGATGAAATGATGGATTCGTTACGTCATGCTTTACGAGTGCCTGGTGCTCATCGTATCTGGTATGTTGGTGATGCATTCCGCAAAGGCCTGACTATGGATGATATCCAGGGATTGACAGGTATTGATCCCTGGTTTTTGGTCCAAATTGAAGAGCTGATTCAGATTGAAGAAAGCCTTCGTGGTAAAAATGTTCTGGACTTGAATGCTGATGAATTATTTAATTTGAAGCGTAAAGGCTTCTCTGATAGCCGCTTGTCTACGGTTTTAAATACTGATGAAGCAACGGTAAGAAAATACCGCCAGCAGCTAAATATTCGTCCTGTTTACAAGCGGGTTGATTCCTGTGCGGCTGAATTTGCATCAGATACTGCCTATATGTATTCAACATATGAAGAAGAATGTGAAGCTGCACCGACTGGTAAAGATAAAATCATGGTGTTAGGCGGTGGCCCTAACCGAATTGGTCAGGGTATTGAATTTGACTATTGCTGTGTTCATGCCGCTCATGCCTGTCGTGATGATGGTTATGAAACTATTATGGTTAACTGTAATCCTGAAACCGTTTCAACCGACTATGACACTTCTGACAGGCTTTATTTTGAGCCATTGACTTTGGAAGATGTGCTGGAACTGATCGATCTGGAACAGCCTAAAGGCGTCATTGTTCAATACGGTGGTCAGACCCCTTTGAAACTGGCCCGCGCTCTGGAAGCTGCGGGTGCCAATATTATTGGTACTTCGCCTGACTCAATTGATTTGGCTGAAGATCGTGAGCGCTTTCAGGCAATGATTGAGGAACTGGATTTATTACAGCCGCCTAATCGTACGGCGAGTGACACTGAATCTGCTATCGCATTAGCTGAAGAAGTTGGCTATCCATTGGTGGTTCGTCCCTCCTATGTCTTGGGTGGGCGCGGAATGGAAATCGTATACAATAAAGATGAATTGCGCAGTTATATGACAACGGCTGTGGCTGTATCAAACGATGCACCTGTTTTGCTGGATCGCTTTCTGGATGATGCGGTGGAAGTGGATGTTGATGCAATCTGTGACGGCGAAAACGTTTTAATCGGTGGTATTATGCAACACATTGAGCAAGCAGGTGTCCACTCAGGTGACTCCGCTTGTTCAATTCCTCCTTATAATTTATCCGATGAAATTCAGGATAGACTGCGTGATCAAGCTGCCCGTATGGCTATGAAGCTAGGTGTCATTGGCTTAATGAATACTCAGTTTGCGATTAAAGATAATGATATTTATGTACTGGAAGTGAATCCTCGTGCTTCTCGTACTGTCCCCTTTGTTTCTAAGGCGACAGGCTTACAATTAGCTAAGATTTCAGCATTATGTATGACGGGTAAATCCCTCAAAGAGCAAAACCAGATTGTCGAAGCAAAACCTGAATTTTTTTATGTAAAAGAATCGGTTTTTCCATTCATCAAGTTCCCAGGTGTTGATCCTATTTTAGGTCCTGAAATGAAATCCACAGGTGAAGCTATGGGTATGGGTAAGACCTTTGGTGAGGCTTTTGGTAAATCTCAATTGTCAGCAGGTGTTGTGTTACCGACGGGAGGTAATGCATTTATCAGTGTACGTGAAGCCGATAAATCAAAAGTAACCGATCTGGCAAGAAAAATTAAATCACTGGGTTTCAATGTATTGGCCACCAGCGGTACTCATAAACTGTTGGCAGAACAGGACATTGAATCAACGATGGTGAATAAAGTAAAAGAAGGTCGCCCACATATTGTTGATATGATAAAAAATGATGAGATTAATCTGATTGTTAATACCACTGAAGGCAAAAAAGCCATTGAAGATTCTTCAATGATTCGCCGTCAGGCATTACAGCACAAGGTCACCTATGCGACAACTATTGCCGCTGCTGATGCACTGTGTGAAGCGATGATGATAGATGGTATTCATGAAGGGGATGTTGAAGTTTATCGTTTACAGGATATACACAACTCACTTTCAGCTTAAGCTTTCAAAGCAAAGCGCTTAAAGGAAAAGAACAAATGAACAATAAAGTACCTCTTACCAAGGCTGGTGCCGATAAATTAAATATTGAACTGAGAGAACTCAAGTCAGTACGTCGACCTAAAGTCATTCAAGCCATTGCCGAAGCGCGTGAGCATGGTGATTTAAAAGAAAATGCTGAATATCATGCTGCTCGTGAAGAACAGGGATTTATTGAAGGGCGTGTTAAGGATATAGAAGGTAAATTATCAAATGCACAAATCATTGATGTGACCACAATGAAAGACACAGGACGTGTTATTTTTGGTACCACTGTGGTTGTTTATGATGAAGAGGCAGATAAAGAAATTACTTACCAGATTGTTGGCGAGGATGAAGCCGAAATTAAAGAAGGTAAGATTTCTTATTCGTCACCTGTTGCTATGGCACTGATTGGTAAAGAAATTGATGATGTAGCGATTGTTAAAGCACCTAATGGTGACAAAGAGCTTGAAATTATTGAAATAAAATACATCTAATTGCTCATTGATTCTCAACTTATGACTAATAACACTTGAACCTTTCCTTAGCACAGACGGGAGGAGAAAAAATTCTCCTGACGATTTGGATTGGTGCACTTTGGACGATCGGTTTTCTTGTCACTCCAACTTTATTTGGTATCCTTGAAGACAGACACATGGCAGGCATGTTGGCGGGTAAAATGTTTACCGCTGTCAGCTACATCGGCTTATTTAGCGGTCTGGTTTTATTATTATCTGAATTCAGGCGCTCTGAGTCCTTTCAGTCAAATAAACGAGTCTGGTTACTGATCTTAATGCTGATTTTAGTCGTCATTGGTGAATTTTTAATTCAACCTCAAATGGCGGCATTAAAACAAGCAGGCCTATCCGTTGGCCCTGAGTTTGATCGCCTGCATGGCATTGCTACTGTCCTCTATATGTTGAACTGCTTGTTTGGCCTGGTTCTGCTTGTCTATGAACCTCACAATTAGATAAAAACAAGGCATGCCTTGTTTCTCATCAAATCAATTTAAATCAATAAAATTCGGTGGTTCATCCATTTCTTCTTCTGCAGGAAAAAACAGGTCTTCAAAAAAATATCTAACTTCTTCAAGATTAACAAAAAAGTAAATTAAAGCAGCAAGCATTATAACCACTATCAATGCGAGTAAAGTATTTCGAATGATAGGTGAGCGCTCGTTGGCTGTCTTCACTTGCTTAGGTTTTAGAGCAATTGTTTGTCCTGCCTCTGCTATGACTTCATCTAATTGACTCAACACTAATGAAAAATTTTCAATTCGTTTTTTTGGATTGATTTCTAACATCTGAATAATTAACTGCCTCAATTTTAAAGGTAATTTTTTTAATGTGACATTAGATATAAAACGATCATCTTCAAAAATAGGTGGCAGTCCAACCAGCATTTGATAATAAATGACCCCAATCGAGAATATATCCAGCTTAGGGCTTATTTTCTCTGCGCTTAATCGATACCAGTTTTCTTTGTTGTGAACTTTAGAATAGTGTTCTTCCAGGCCAAAATCCGCCAGTTTAATTTGCCCATTATTATCAAAAAGAATGTTACTTGGCCGTAAATTGCCATGCATGATTCGATTGTTGTGTGCAAACTTCATTCCTGAAGCCATTTGCTGGCCCATGGGCAGGAATTCTTGCCATTTAATGGCTTGTACCAACCGATCTTGTAAATTCCCTCCATTGAGATACTCCATGACAATAATATAATTGCGCTTGTTTTCAGAGGTGCCGAGAATATTAACAATATTCGGGTGCTTTAAGGGAGTGAGCAATTTAGCTTCTGTAAAGCCTGAGTCATGTAATTCTCTTTTTTTGATAACAATGAGTTTTTGATTACTTTTATTTTCAAATAATAACACTGAACTGTGTGTATCTTCTTTAATGACATCAAGTAATTCAAATTGTTTAAAATCCTGCTGAACCCTTTCTCTTTGCTCTGTATGGATATGAGCTCCACGCAAGAGAATCAGCAAAGATTCTTTGATTTTATCTGCAGAAGAAGGGCGTGCATCAGGCTCAGTTTCAAGACATTGTAAAATCAATTCACTTAAATCATGTGGTATTTCAGGGCATAATTGATCAGGTGATTTGAAGCGACCCACAGGGTCATGGTGCGTAAATAACTTGTACATTAAAATGCCCAGAGAGAATAAGTCACTTTTAAAGGTAACATCGGTGGCAGATTGTCTCTGTTCTGGTGACATATAGGCCATAGTGCCCATAATTGTCCCTACTTTGGTCTGTTCATTACTGTTGTGTCGTTCATCTTCTGCATAATACTGGGCGATTCCAAAATCGAGAACTCGGGCATTACCCTCAGTATCTATAAAAACATTGGCGGGTTTAATATCACGGTGGATGACATTATTGCGATGAGCGTAGGAGAGTGCTTTACAGATTTGAGTGGTGATATCCAGCTTTCGATTGAAATCCAGTTGTCCTTTACCCATGATCTCGCTGAGTTCATGGCCCTCAACGTATTCCATGATAAAAAATGGTATGCCTTCTTTGGTCAGACCTCTTTCAATAATGGGAATAATATAAGGATTACTCAGGCGAGCGATGATCAGTGATTCTTTTTCAAATCTCTGAATAAAATCAGTTTGCTTGATAAAACTGTGAGTTAAAACCTTGATGGCGACAGGGCGTTTGAGTGAAATTTGATAGCCTTTATAAACCTGAGCCATGCCACCCTGGCCAATTTTCTCAAGGATTTTATAACCATCAATTTTCATCAAATGCTCTTAGTTTTTCTATGGACTCACTTTGCTTAAAGTTTAGGAGAGAATTGTGTGAAACACCAATTTGCAGAGGTAAGGCATGTTTTGTCTCTATTTTTTGGGAATTTCAATAATAGGATTTTTCTCATTTTTACGATAAAAAATACCAATATGACCAATGGATTGCACATGTATGCACTCAGTTTGTTGAATAATTGAGTCAATCATTCCAGATTTTTTCTCTCGATCTTCTGCATTGACACGCACTTTAATCAGTTCATGATCGTCTAAAGCCAGATTGATCTCATTAATAACATTGTCTGTTAATCCTGCGCCACCAATGAGGACAACGGGTTTCATAGAATGGGCTTCAGCACGAAGAAAGCGGATTTGTTTGTTGTTGAGAGTATTATTGAGTGACATTTGTTGGGTGACCTAATAGACTTATTTAAAAAACTTTTATTATAAACAGGCAATTATAACGTGTACGAACCTGTGTTTCACTGTAAAATGTCGGTATTTATAAAAATGACTAAGCCTTCAAACTACGTTGGGCTTAAATTACTTTTATTCTTGATGGCTAAAGGCTTCAATTTTTGATGATCCAAGGCTTTCTTTTTTTGGCTAAGGGGTTGTTCATGGCAAGAAGTAAAAGCAGTTCTGGATGGTTGCAGGAACATTTTAAAGATCAGTATGTCAAACAGTCACAACAGGATGGTTATCGCTCCAGAGCGGCGTACAAATTACTTCAGATTCAGGAAAAAGATCGTTTGATTCAACCTGGAATGAATGTTGTTGATCTGGGATCTGCGCCAGGAGGTTGGTCACAAGTGGCGCGACAATATGTCGGCAGCAAAGGCAAAGTGGTTGCTTTAGATATTTTACCAATGGACCAGCTGGCTCATGTCGACTTTATACAAGGTGATTTTCAGGATGATTCGGTATTAGAAGAATTGCTCAAGGTGATAAATAATGAGACCGTAGATCTTGTAATTTCAGATATGGCCCCCAATGTTACAGGGGTAAAGGCAGTGGATCAGCCTAAAAGTATGTATTTACTTGAATTAGCAATCGATTTAGCCGATCAAGTATTAAAGCCCCAGGGATCACTCTTAATGAAAGTATTCCAGGGAGAAGGCTTTCAGCCGTTGCTGGCTGAACTCAGAAAGCGCTATCAAAAAGTCATCACTCGCAAACCAGATGCTTCTCGATCGCGTTCTTCAGAAATTTATTTGTTAGCCAAAGGCTTTAAAGGCTAATAGAAATGGCTGTAAAATTAACACAATATCGTAACTAAACTTTATAAAAACGTTGGAGTATTCGTTTTGAACGAAATGACAAAAAATATATTGCTCTGGGTGGTCATAGGTATCATCCTGATGTCAGTCTTTAGTAATTTCACCCCGTCAACGGGTCCTAAAGATATGAGCTATTCGGATTTTATTCAAAGCGTTGAACGGGGCTCCATTAGTGAAGTTAAAATTGAAGGTCGAGTCATTTCAGGCAATACTCTGGAAGGCAAACATTTCACTACCTATAGTCCAGAGACTGATAATCGTGCATTGATTGGTGTTTTATTAAACAACACAGTGAAAATTGTGGGTGAACCACCTAAGCAACAAAGCTTATTAGTACAACTCTTTATTTCATCATTTCCTATCTTGTTGATTGTTGGCATATGGATTTATTTCATGCGTCAAATGCAAGGCGGCGGCGGTGGTCGTGGCGCGATGTCTTTTGGTAAGAGTAAAGCGAAACTACTAGGTGAAGATCAAATTAAAGTGACTTTTGCTGATGTTGCAGGCTGTGATGAAGCAAAAGAAGATGTCAATGAATTGGTTGAGTTTTTAAAAGATCCTGCTAAATTCACCAAACTGGGTGGCAAGTTACCCCGTGGTGTTTTAATGGTTGGTAGTCCAGGTACAGGTAAAACTTTGTTAGCTAAAGCCATTGCGGGTGAAGCAAAAGTACCCTTTTTTACTATTTCGGGCTCCGATTTTGTTGAAATGTTTGTGGGTGTAGGTGCATCACGTGTACGTGACATGTTTGAACAGGCTAAAAAACATTCGCCTTGTATTATCTTTATCGATGAAATTGATGCCGTTGGCCGTCATCGTGGTGCGGGTCTGGGCGGCGGACATGATGAGCGTGAACAAACATTAAACCAATTACTGGTTGAAATGGATGGTTTTGAAGGTAATGAGGGTGTGATTGTCATTGCAGCAACTAACCGCCCGGATGTACTGGACCCTGCATTATTACGTCCAGGCCGTTTTGACCGCCAAGTAGTTGTACCGCTTCCAGATATTAGGGGACGAGAGCACATTCTTAAGGTTCACCTGCGTAAAGTGCCTATTGATGATAACGTGCAACCTAAATATATTGCTCGTGGAACACCAGGTTTCTCAGGTGCTGATTTGGCTAATCTGGTTAACGAGGCTGCATTGTTTGCTGCCAAGGAAGATTCCAGAACAGTGACCATGGCGCATCTTGAACAAGCAAAAGATAAAATTATGATGGGTTCAGAACGTAAATCCATGGTAATGAAAGACAAAGAAAAGAAAATGACGGCTTATCATGAAGCGGGACATGCGATTGTTGGACTTCTTGTGCCATCACATGATCCTGTCTATAAAGTAAGCATTATTCCAAGAGGCAGAGCTTTGGGTGTGACCATGTTCTTACCAGAGGAAGATCGCTATAGCCTGAGTAAAGAGCAACTAAACAGTCAGGTTTCAAGCTTATTTGGTGGTCGAGTTGCTGAAGAACTTATTTATGGTTCTGATTTAGTGACCACAGGTGCCAGCAATGATATTGAACGAGCAACTGATTTAGCTCGCAATATGGTCACAAAATGGGGCTTGTCTCAAAAATTAGGCCCCTTATCTTATTCAGAGGAAGAAGGTGAAGTCTTCTTGGGACGCTCTGTAACTCAACATAAAAATGTTTCAGATGAAACAGCTCATATTATTGACGAAGAAATTCGCAGTGTAATTGACTCTAACTATGAGAGAGCTGAGCAAATCTTGAAGGATAATATTGATAAACTTCATAGCATGACTGAAGCTTTGATGACCTATGAAACCATTGATCGAGATCAAATTGATGACATTATGGCTGGCAAGGAGCCTCGTGAACCGAAAGGTTGGTCTGATATTGACTATGATGACAAAGATGGTGGCTCCAGTGTGAGCAATGAAGAGGCTGCCAAGTCAGGAGAAAAGGTAGAAATGAAAGAACCTTCTGATGATTCTGATAAATCCATTGATGGGGCTGCTGATCAGCACTAATCTGTGACTGTAGAGACGTTGTATGCAACGTCTCTACCTTCTTCACTGGAATGACTCAATCCTTCTTCAATACTTATAATAATGACAACTATTTCATCAACTACCCCAGTCCCAGTTCCCCGATTTCTTCAATGCGCGAGCCAATTACTTGATTTAAACTCACCCACCGTCATGGGAATTTTAAATATCACTCCAGATTCATTTTCAGATGGAGGCTTATTCACTAACCTTGATACTGCACTTCGCCAGGCAGAAAAAATGGTTGCTGATGGTGCAAAGATTATTGATGTTGGTGGAGAGTCCACAAGACCTGGAGCCAAGCCCGTAGTAGAAGCTGAAGAGCTGGACAGAGTGATTCCAATTATTGAAAAATTACATCAGGAATTGAATGTAATTATTTCAATTGATACCAGTAAAGCATTAGTGATGAGTGAAGCGGCTAAAGCTGGAGCAGGCATTATTAATGATGTTATGGCTATGCAAGGTGATGGATCACTTAAAGCGGCTCAGGAAACAGGCTTACCCGTCTGTTTGATGCATATGAAAGGGCAGCCAAGGACGATGCAGTCAAACCCTGAATATAAAGACGTTGTGAGTGAAGTAAAAGACTTTTTATCCCTACGAATAGAGCAGTGTTTAAAGCAAGGCATTCAAAAAGAACAAATCATCATTGATCCAGGATTTGGCTTTGGTAAAACATTAGAGCATAATGTCAAATTGTTTAAGCACTTTCGTGATTTAGAAAAGCTTGGATATCCTGTTTTGGTGGGGGCATCACGTAAGACGATGATTGGTCAAATTACAGGAAAAGATGTTGATGAGCGCCTGGCAGGTAGCATTGCTTTAGCAACAATAGCCTGTCTTAAGGGTGCGGCAATTATTAGAGTGCATGATGTTGCTGAAACCGTGGATGCAATTAAAATTGCCCAGGCTTTGGCCTGATATTTGTGCACTTTAGAATGCAGAGACAAGGCATGCCTTGTCTCTGCAATATTCTGTAACTAAAAGAATACAACAATGAAAAAAAAATATTTTGGTACTGATGGCATTCGTGGAAAAGTAGGTCAACATCCAATGACTGCTGAATTTGTTCTCAAGTTGGGCTGGGCCGCAGGTCGAGTTCTTGCGAAGCAGGGTATTGGTAAAGCGGTCATTGGTAAAGACACCCGTATTTCTGGATATATGTATGAATCAGCATTAGAGGCAGGTTTATCTGCTGCTGGTATTGACTGCTTATTAACTGGACCAATGCCAACACCAGGAATTGCCTATTTAACACGTACCATGAATGCTCAACTGGGAATTGTCATTAGTGCATCACACAACCCTTATTATGATAATGGCATCAAGTTTTTCTCAGCAGATGGTACTAAGTTATCAGATAAAATTGAACATGCCATTGAAGCTGAACTTGAGAATGAAATGGTGACTGTTGATTCCGCACAACTTGGTAAAGCCAAACGTATAAAGGATGCAGCGGGTCGTTACATTGAATACTGCAAAGGCACAACTCCTTTCTTTATGGAGCTAAATGGTCTGAGAATTGTGGTTGATACCGCTCATGGTGCAGCCTATCACATTGCCCCCAGCGTTTTTGGTGAGCTCGGTGCAGAAGTGATCACCATTGGCAATGAACCTGATGGTGTGAATATCAACGAGAAAGTGGGCTCAACCTATCCAGAAACTCTACAACAGGCTGTTCAACAGCATCGTGCTGATTTAGGTATTGCTCTTGATGGTGACGCTGATCGTCTAGTCATGGTTGATCATAAAGGCGAAGTCGTTGATGGTGATGAATTACTTTTTATTATCGCAATGGCTCGAAAGAAACACCTTGGCAGTGATGATTTTGGCGTAGTGGGTACTCTAATGAGTAACCTTGGCATGGAAATGGCCCTAAAAAGTGCTGGATTAGGCTTTGTTCGTGCTGATGTTGGTGATCGATATGTTATGGAGGAGCTGAATAAGCAAGGCTGGTCTATTGGCGGTGAATCTTCTGGACATATTATTTGCCTTGACCGGACAACGACAGGTGATGGAATTGTGGCTGCGCTGCAAATTCTCTCAGCAATTGTCGGTAGTGGGCAATCCTTATATGAGTTGAAAAATGGTATGGAAAAATACCCTCAGCATATGATTAATGTTCGCATTAAAGAAAAAGTCGACCCCCTGAGCTCAGAGCAGGTCGTAAAGGCTATTGCAAAGGCTGAGCAACGCTTAGCTGATAAGGGCAGGGTATTATTACGAGCATCAGGCACTGAACCTCTTATTCGAGTGATGATTGAAGGCTCTGATGAACAACAGGTAATGACAGAAGTGAAAGAACTTGCTGATATTGTCGAACAGGCTTTTAGCTAAATGATGCCAAAGGCAAGAATGAAATCAGTTTTATTTGATTAATAGATGAGCAAAATGATATTTACTGGCCTAATGGATTGATTTATTGGGCCAGTAAAGGTATCATTTCGCGCTGAATAAAAAAGTAGGAATCAATATGCGAACACCATTAGTAGCTGGTAATTGGAAAATGAATGGCTCTAGAGAGAGCGTTAAAGAATTAATTAATGGCGTCGTTGAAGGTGCAAAATCCTTAAACGGCGTTGAAGTTGCAGTGTGTCCATCAACAATTCATATTGCTGATGCACTTGCTGTTGCTGCGGGCACTAATGTTGCAGTTGGTTCACAAGATGCTTGTACAGCGCTAAAAGGTGCTTTTACTGGTGAAACATCAATTGACATGATCAAAGACATGGGTTGCCAATATGCAATTATTGGACACTCAGAGCGTCGCACTATATATGGTGAGACAGATGAAGTAGTTGCTGAGAAATTTACGATTGTAAAAAACTCAGGCGTCACACCTATTTTTTGTATTGGTGAAACCCTCGAAGAGCGTGAAGGCGGCATCACAGAAGAAGTGTGTGCACGTCAAATTGACGCAGTATTTGCGGCTGAAGGCGACAACGCTTTTGACGGTTCAGTGATTGCCTACGAGCCTGTTTGGGCAATTGGTACTGGCAAAACGGCTTCACCTGAACAAGCTCAGTCGGTTCACGCATTTATTCGCCAACACATTGCTAAGCGTAATGCAGATGTGGCTGCAAAAGTTCAAATTTTATACGGTGGCAGTATGAATCCTGCAAACGCTAAAGAACTGATTGGTCAAACTGACATTGATGGCGGCCTGATTGGCGGCGCGTCTTTGAAAGCAGCAGACTTTATGGCGGTGTGTCAGGCAGGCCAGTAGTACTTGTCTCACGAAGAACTAATATTTAAAAATAACTTGGTAAATAAACTATGGAAGCAGTAATTCTGGCAGTTCACATTGTCATAGCAATCACATTGATTGGGTTGATTCTGATTCAGCAAGGTAAAGGTGCTGATGCAGGTGCTGCTTTTGGTGGAGGCGGTGGCGGAGGCGGTGCTTCTTCAACCGTTTTTGGTAGTCAAGGATCTGGAAATTTTCTGACAAAAACGACGGCAATTTTAGCCACTGTTTTCTTTGTGACCAGCTTATTTCTATCTTACTTATCGGGACAAGTTTCAGCTGATAAAGCGGAAGCCTCTGAAGTATTGAACCGAGTCGAACAGATTCAGTCTGAAGACAAGCCAGTAGTACCTGCGACTGCGAGTACACCTGCTGAAACAACAGACAAACCAACATTACCCGTTGAGTAATGTTGGACAAGCTCCTGGAGCTTAATGCGTTACTGCTCTCTTTTTGAGGGTACAAGCCGATGTGGTGAAATTGGTAGACACGCTACCTTGAGGGGGTAGTGGCTTATGGCTGTGCCGGTTCGACTCCGGCCATCGGCACCAAATTTAGATTTTTGTTTGTTCTGTGGCTGATCCCTCTATATAGCAAAATGAGTCTCAAAACAAGCATGATCGATGTGAGATGGATAAGAAAGCTTCCAAAGAGGAGTGTATAAATAATAAATTTAAAAAGCAGTAATAAAGAGCTTTTCATGACGATAAATATGGTTTAAAGTATTATTAATCTCTAATTCACTGCAACCTTTAGGGGTATTAGAATTAGATTACATTTACTATTAAAAATCACATATTTTAATATAAAAAAGAAATAATATTAGTGTCTGATATGATGCTTTAAGCACGAGATATTGGATTAAGTAAGGAGCGCTAATATGCTTGAAAACTATCTTCCCGTACTTATCTTTATGGGAGTCGGTCTCATAGTCGGCATTGGGATGACCATCATGGGTTTAATTTTATCCCCCCACAGGCCCGATCGTGAAAAAAACTCACCTTATGAGTGTGGCTTTGAAGCATTCGAAGATGCTCGCCTAAAATTCGATGTCCGATATTATCTGGTCGCTATCCTTTTTATTATTTTTGATTTAGAAATTGCATTTCTTTTCCCATGGGCTGTTGTCTTAGATACAATCGGCACCTTTGGATTAGTTGCTATGGCCATTTTTCTTGGTCTATTAGTTGTCGGTTTTATCTACGAGTGGAAAAAAGGTGCACTTGAATGGGAATAGAGGGTGTTTTAGAAGAAGGTCTTATCACAACCACTGCTGATAAGCTCATTAACTGGGCAAGAACAGGCTCAATGTGGCCAATGACATTTGGTTTGGCTTGTTGTGCAGTAGAAATGATGCAGGCAGGTGCCTCCCGTTATGACCTTGACCGCTTTGGTATTGTTTTTCGCCCCAGTCCACGGCAATCTGATGTTATGATTGTAGCGGGTACTCTTGTTAACAAGATGGCTCCGGCATTACGAAAAGTGTATGACCAAATGGCAGAACCTCGCTGGGTAATATCAATGGGGTCATGTGCAAATGGTGGTGGTTATTATCACTATTCTTACTCAGTGGTTCGAGGTTGTGATCGAGTGGTACCTGTAGACATATACGTACCAGGTTGCCCACCAACTGCTGAAGCACTTTTGTATGGAATTATCCAATTACAAAACAAAATTAAACGCACTAATACGATTGCACGATAACCTTATTTTAAAAGTAAATCGTTTTAAAGAGAAGGCTGAATGTCACAATATTACTCTGAACTATCTGACAAAGTAACTGCCACGCTGGCAGATGTTGAAGCTGTACAAACAACAGTTGCGCATGGAGAGCTTACGATTGAAGTAAGCAAAGAGAACCTCATATCAATTTGTCAAATATTACGAGACAATCAAGAACTGGCTTTTGACACAATTGTTGATGTCTGTGGTGTTGATTACAGCAGCTACGGTGTTGCCGAAGATGGTTCATCTGCCAAAGTAGCCAATAAAGTCAAAACATCTAAAGAGTGCAAAACGCGCTACGCTTCAGTTTACCACTTATTATCAGTTAAAAATAATCACCGAATTCGTGTCAGAACATGGCTTGATGATTTCCCGGTAGTTGATTCAGTTGTGCCTATTTGGGAGGGCGCTAACTGGTTTGAACGTGAATCTTTTGACATGGTCGGAATTTTATATTCAGGTCACCCTGATTTACGTCGCATATTAACTGATTATGGTTTCATTGGTCATCCATTGCGTAAAGATTTTCCTCTCGTGGGTCAAGTTGAAATGCGATACGATGCCAATAAACAGCGTGTAATCTATGAACCTGTCACGATGGAAGAACGTATTAATATCCCAAGAATTATTCGCGATGACAATCGCTACGCTGAACGCATACAGGACAGCAGTGATCAAAAAGGTGAAAAAGCGTAATGTCAGAAATTCAGAATTACACCCTAAATTTTGGTCCGCAGCACCCAGCCGCACATGGCGTTTTACGTCTGATTTTAGAACTGGATGGTGAAGTCATTCAAAGAGCGGACCCTCATGTTGGTTTGTTACACCGTGGCACTGAAAAGTTAGCAGAAAGTCGTATTTATAATCAGAGTATTGGTTACATGGACCGTCTGGATTATGTTTCCATGATGTGTAATGAACATGCCTACTGTATGGCGATTGAAAAATTGCTGGAACTTGAAGTCCCTGAGCGTGCACAATACATTCGTGTTATGTTTGACGAGATTACTCGTATCCTAAACCACCTCATGTGGCTTGGAACCCATGCACTGGATGTGGGTGCTATGACCATGTTCCTATATTGTTTCCGTGAACGTGAAGATCTGATGGACGCTTATGAAGCAGTTTCAGGTGCACGGATGCATGCCAGTTACTACCGCCCAGGCGGTGTTTACCGCGATCTTCCTGAGAGTATGCCACAATATGAAGCATCGCAATGGCATTCTCAATCCGAAGTTGATGAGCAAAATACAAACCGCCAAGGTTCTTTACTAGACTTCTTAAAAGATTTTACTGATCGCTTTGAAGGTTATGTTGATGAGTATGAAACACTGCTGACAAATAATCGTATCTGGAAGCAAAGAACAGTTGATATTGGCTGTGTGACTGCAGATGAAGCTAAAAATCTGGGCTTTACTGGACCTAT
This sequence comes from Gammaproteobacteria bacterium, assembly GCA_016744395.1. Lineage (GTDB taxonomy): Bacteria > Pseudomonadota > Gammaproteobacteria > GRL18 > GRL18 > GRL18. The sequence goes on from JADGEK010000041.1 coordinate 20,889, forward strand.
GTTACGTGGTTCTGGTGTTGCCTGGGATTTGAGAAAGATGGAACCTTACGAAGTTTACGATAAAATGGAGTTTGATATTCCAGTTGGAACAAATGGTGATTGCTATGACCGCTATTTAGTTCGAATTGAAGAAATGCGTCAGTCGAATCGTATTATCATACAGTGTATTGACTGGCTTCAGGTGAATCCAGGCCCTGTTGTACATGACGATCATAAAGTAACTATACCCGATCGTATGGACATGAAAAATGATATGGAAGGCTTGATTCATCACTTTAAACATTTTACAGAAGGTTATTGTGTACCTGAAGGTGAGGCCTATAGTGCCGTTGAACACCCTAAAGGTGAATTTGGAACATACATTGTTTCAGACGGTGCCAATAAACCTTATCGATTAAAAATAAGAGCACCAGGCTTTGCGCATCTTGCAGCAATTAATTTTTTGACCGAGGGTCATATGCTGGCAGATGTTGTGACGGTTATCGGTACGCTGGATATTGTTTTCGGGGAGATCGACAGATAATGACCCAGATAATGAAAGAGGCGAATAACGAATTGATTAATGCTGAATCAAAAGAAGCAATCGATATCTGGGTAGCAAAGTATCCAGATGATCAAAAACAATCGGCAGTGATGTCAGCTTTACGTATTGTTCAAGATCAAAATGGTGGATGGCTAACCACTGAGCTTATGGATGCTGTTGCCCTTTATTTGGATATGGATAAAATTCATGTTTATGAAGTTGCAACATTCTATTCCATGTATGAGCATAAGCCAGTGGGCAAACACAAAGTTTGTGTTTGTACCAACATATCCTGCATGGTTTGTGGTTCGGGTGAAATTGTTGACCACCTGGAAGAAAAACTAAATATCAAATTGGGTGAAACAACAGAAGATAAGCTTATCACCCTGAAAGAAGTTGAATGTCTTGGCGCTTGTTCTGGTGCACCAATGTTACAAATTGGTGAAGACTATTATGAGAACCTGGATATCGAAAAAATTGATAAAATTTTAGACGGTCTGAAATAAAAAGACTTGAAAGCTTAAGTACTAAGCGGAGTATTGAATGGCAAACGAAGTTTGTTTTAGAACATTACACCTTGATGAACCATGGACACTAGACTCATATCTGAGTGTTGGTGGGTATGAATCACTGAAAAAAATTCTAACTGAGAAGATCCCAGCAGAAGATATTATTGAAGAAGTAAAAACCTCAGCTCTGAGAGGGCGTGGTGGTGCAGGATTTCCAACTGGGCTGAAATGGAGCTTTATGCCTCGTCAGGCTAAGGGTAAAAAATACATCGTCTGTAACTCTGATGAAGGTGAACCAGGTACTTGTAAAGATCGTGATATTTTACGCTATAACCCTCATCAACTAATTGAAGGCATGGCTATTGCGGCTTATTGTATTGGGGCTGATGAAGGCTATAACTATATTCGTGGTGAGTTTTGGGAACCTTTCTCACGCTTTGATAATGCTTTAAAAGAAGCACGTGAAGCAGGATACCTCGGTGACAAGCTTTTTGGCTCTGATTTTAACTTTCAACTACATGCTCATTTGGGTGGTGGTGCTTATATTTGTGGTGAAGAAACTGCATTATTGGAATCAATAGAAGGTAAGAAAGGCCAACCTCGTTTTAAACCACCATTTCCCGCCAGCTTTGGACTTTATGGCAAGCCAACTACTATCAATAATACTGAAACATTAGCCTCTATACCTGTTATTGTTGAAAAGGGTGGTCAATGGTTCCTGGAGCATGGCAAGCCGAATAATGGTGGCACAAAAATCTTTTCTGTTTCTGGTAATGTCAATAAGCCAGGTAACTATGAAATCGATATGGGTACACCCTTTTCAGAATTATTAGAAATGTGTGGCGGCATGAAAGATGGCTATAAATTAAAAGCCGTTATTCCAGGCGGCAGTTCATCACCTGTCATCCCAGGTGATTTAATGATGGATGTACCAATGGATTATGATGGCATCCGTGAAGCGGGTTCCATGCTGGGCTCTGGTGCAGTGATTATACTGGATGATAAAGTGTGTATGGTTAATGCGTTAGCCCGATTATCACATTTTTATCATGAAGAATCCTGTGGTCAATGTACACCTTGCCGTGAAGGTACGGGGTGGTTGTCTAGAGTGGTGCATCGTATTGAACACGGTCAAGGCAAACAAGAAGATATTGATTTGTTAGACACAGTGGCTGGAAATATTATGGGGCGTACTATTTGCGCTCTAGGTGAAGCTGCTTCGATGCCAGTGAAAGGATTTCTTAAACATTATCGCGATGAATTTCAGTATCATATTGATCACAAGAAATGCATGATAGGACCTGGTAGTCGATAATAGACTTTTACTTCTCCTTTCTTCTTTAAATTTAAAGATGTCGGGCGAAGAAAACTGAAACAAATAAATTTAACTAAGCTCTTTCTTTTCTTTATCATTCTCTTTTTTGTGAGATTAGAGATGGAGATAGAAATATGAGACGGATTTACGAGTATATAATATGGTAACTATTACAATTAACGGTACACAGGTCGAAGCCGAGCAGGGTCAGATGCTGATTGAAGCAGCTGATAAGGCTGGTATTGCGATACCCCGTTTTTGTTATCATAAAAACCTGTCAATTGCGGCTAATTGCCGCATGTGTCTGGTTGAAGTTGAAAAAGCACCAAAACCAATTCCAGCCTGTGCAACACCAGTTACTGATGGCATGGTTGTACACACCAAATCAACTCAAGCTTTGGCTGCTCAAAAAGCAGTCATGGAATTTTTATTGATAAATCACCCATTGGACTGTCCTGTTTGTGACCAGGGTGGTGAGTGTGAATTGCAGGATTTTTCGATCGGTTATGGTAGCGATAGCTCTCAGTACGCTGAAATGAAACGGGTTGTCAAAGATAAAGATATTGGCTCTCTTATTTCAACTGAGCTGACACGTTGTATTCACTGCACTCGTTGTATTCGCTTTGGACAAGAACTCGCGGGTATGCGTGAACTGGGTGCGACAGGTCGTGGTGATTGGATGGAAATCGGCACCTATATTGAGAAAAGTGTGGACTCAGAACTGTCTGGTAACATCATTGATCTCTGTCCTGTTGGTGCATTGACATCAAAAGTGTCTCGTTTTAACTATCGCATCTGGGAGTTAGCGAGTAACAATAGTATTGGAATGCATGATTGCATTGGTTCAAACAGTAATGTGCAAACGAAAGACGGTCAAATAAAACGTGTTATTGGTCGTGAAAATGAAGCTATTAATGATCAATGGTTATCTGATAGAGACCGATACAGCTTTGAAGGTTTAAGCAGTAACCAACGTTTGGACAAGCCTCTTATCAAAAAAGACGGCGAATGGTCTGAAGCCAGTTGGGATGATGCCTTACAATTTGCTGTTGATGGTTTAAAAATCATTGATGATAAATCTCAAATCGGTACAGTCAGTTCACCTTCTGTAACGACTGAAGAAATGTATCTTCTACAGAAGATAATGCGTGGCATGGGCTGTTATAATGTTGACCATCGTCTACGCCAGACAGACTTCAGTGGACAAACGCTTGATCCTATTTTCCCTGGACTGGGAATGAATGTTTCAGAAGTTGCCAATCAACAGGCGGCATTACTCATTGGTTCAAATGTTCGAAAAGAACAGCCGATTATGGGACTGCAATTAAGAAAGGCCAGTTTGAAGGGGGCTAAAATCTCTGTTGTAAATCCTGTCAGTTATGATTTTACGTTTGATGTCGCTCAAGAATTTATTGTTGCGCCATTACAAATGTTTAAAGAACTTAAAGTACTTGCGAAAGCAGCACTTGAAAAATCAGGCAAAGATGCACCTGAAGGTCTGGCTGCACTTGTTTCCTCAGTAAAAATTACGGATGCACATAAAGATTGTATTGAACAATTATCTGATGCTGACAACTCGATTGTTATCTTGGGCACCATTGTACAAGCGATGCCAAATTATGCGGCAATGCGTATGCTGACTTCCTTTATTTCAGAAGCGACTCATTCAACTTTGGGTTATTTGACTCCTGGTGCCAATACAAGTGGTGCTTATTTAGCGGGTTTACTGCCAGTCGTTAATAAAGAAACTAAAGGTCTTGATACTCAAGCCATGTTCGCGCAAGAGCTTAAAGCCTACATTCTTTATGGTGTTGAAGCGGACTATGATTTAGAAAATCCAGTTCAAGTTAATAATGCATTATCCAATGCCGATTTTGTGATTTCGATGACATCATTTGTCACAGATGCAATGAAAGCACACTCGGATGTTATTTTACCGATTGCAACAGTCACAGAAGCTTCAGGTACATTGATTAATGTTGATGGTACTTTACAGACGTTTTCAGCAATCAGTAAAGCAAATGGGCAATCAAAGCCTGGTTGGAAAGTATTACGTGTGATGGGTAATTTATTCAATATTGATGGTTTTGATTATCAAAGTTCAGAAGATGTGATTAATGAATTGACTGCACAGTTTGATTTAAATAACAATCGGATTGAAAGCAATAAGGCCAGTAACCAGCTAGATTGGTCTTGCCCAAAAAATATCAGTGCTCAGGCATCTGGTTCAACGGCAAATGATGTACAAAGAATCGCTGAATTGCCAATATATTGTGTTGATGCCGTCACTCGAAGAGCTACAGCCTTACAAGAAACTCAAGATGCACAAGTTGATTTTGCTAAAATCAATTCAGCACTAGCGAAAAAACTGAAACTTGAAGATGAACAAGCGGTTACTGCAAAACAAGGTGATAACACGGCAGATATTACCATCAGTATTGATGATAGAATTAGTGATAATTGTGTTTATCTGCCAGCAGGTATTTCTGCAGCGTCATCCTTAGGTGGCGGTTTTGATTCTATTGAGCTTATAGCCACAAATGTTGCCAAATAGGCGGAGAAAATTTTGTTAGATTTAATTTTATCCATATATGAAATACCAGTTATCAATATACTTGTTAAGATCATTGCGATTTTAGTGCCTTTATTATTAACTGTTGCATATTTTACATATATTGAACGAAAAGTGATTGGCTACATGCAGGTTCGTATTGGCCCGAACCGTGTTGGTCCAAGAGGTTGGTTGCAACCGATTGCTGATGCAATGAAACTGATGTTCAAGGAAATTATTTTTCCATCAGGTGCGAATCGAGTGTTGTTTATTATTGCTCCTACCATTGCGATTTCAACTGCACTGGCTGCTTGGGCTGTCGTCCCATTTGGCTCGGAAATGGTCTTGGCTGACATCAATGTTGCTCTGCTCTATATACTGGCAATGACTTCTATCGGTGTTTATGGTGTGATTCTGGCAGGTTGGTCATCAAATTCAAAATACGCCATTATGAGTACCCTAAGAACAGCTGCCCAAGTTGTTTCCTATGAAATTGCCATGGGCTTTGCTTTGGTTGGTGTGGTTATGGCAGCCAGAAGTCTTAACATTGGCGAAATTGTCATGGGCCAAGGTGGTAGCGGAATTCTTGGCTGGTATATGTGGCCGTTAATGCCTCTTTTTGTTATTTATTTTGTTTCAGGTGTTGCTGAAACTAACCGTGCTCCCTTTGATGTGGCGGAAGGCGAGTCAGAAATTGTGGCTGGTTTCCACGTAGAATATTCTGGCATCCTGTTTGCAATTTTCTTCCTGGCTGAATATGCCAATATGATCCTCATTTCTGTTTTAGCTGCACTGATGTTTATGGGAGGGTGGTTATCACCGTTTGAAGGCGTCAGCTTTCTTGGACTCGGTTCCACTTTTCTGGCGGGCTCCAGTATTATCTGGTTAATCAGTAAAACAGTCATTTTTATGTTTTTGTTTCTCTGGTTCAGAGCGACTTTTCCTCGCTACCGTTATGACCAAATCATGCGTTTAGGCTGGAAAGTTTTTATCCCAATCACCATCGTTTGGATTTATGTGGTTGGTATTATGTACTATGTAGAATTAGCACCTTGGTTTACTAAGGGTTAGTTAGGGATAAGTTTATGAACTTTGTAACTCATGCTTTTGTAAGAAAGGCTTTTGTAAGGAAAGCATTTGTGGAGAATGATCGTTGAAACATCTGACTCAATTTTTTAGCAGCTTATTTTTAGCAGAACTCTTTAAAGGTTTGAGCGTGACTGGGCGTTATTTTTTCAAAAAGAAAATAACGGTTCAATACCCTGAAGAGAAAACACCTCAGTCTTTTCGTTTTAGAGGGCTACATGCATTACGTCGTTATGCTAATGGCGAAGAACGTTGTATTGCCTGTAAATTATGCGAAGCAATCTGTCCCGCACTGGCCATCAGTATTGAATCTGAAGAACGTGAAGATGGAACTCGTCGTACAAAAAGTTATGATATTGACCTGACAAAATGCATTTTTTGTGGATTTTGTGAAGAATCTTGCCCAGTGGACTCAATCGTGGAAACACGCATTTTTGAATACCACGGTGAAGAAAAAAGTGATTTATTTATGACCAAAGAAAAATTACTGGCGGTCGGCGATAAATACGAAGATCAAATTGCAGCAGATAGAGCGCAAGACGCATCTTACCGATGAGACTAACTTCCCCTTCTTCCAGACTGTATTTGGTGAGAAGGAGATTGAGGGGGTTGCAAATCATAACCCCAACGAACAACAAGCAACGAATTAGGTCGATGTAAATCGACCCAACGTGGAATAGTTTATGGAAACAATCCTTTTTTATGTATTTTCAACTTTTATGGTGCTGTCTGCCTTAATGGTCATAACAGTTCATAATCCTGTGAGAGCCGCATTTTTTCTGGTGCTGACATTTTTTGCATCAGCCGCAGTTTGGTTGCTCCTGGAGGCTGAATTTTTAGCCGTTATTCTCATTATCGTCTATGTGGGCGCAGTGATGGTTTTGTTCCTATTCGTGGTCATGATGTTGGATGTGAACCTTGCAGAACTAAAATCAGGATTTGTTAAAAACTTACCAATTGCACTTGCAGTGGCTCTGGTTATGTTTGGCACAATTTATTATGTTGTTGGTGGTAGCCAATTTGATATCCATAACTTTGTACCACCTGAACGTCACGCTGCAGACTATAGTAATATCTCAGAGCTTGGCAAAGTGCTGTACACAGAATATGTTTTTGCTTTTGAAATTGCTGCCGTTATTCTTCTGGTGGGTATCATTGCCGCTATCAGTCTGACTTTGAGGCGCCGTCCAAATACAAGACATCAGAAAATCGAAGAGCAGGTTGCAGTGAAAAGTGAAGATCGCCTTCGTGTTGTTAAACTCGAGCCTCAGGAGAGAAAATAATGTTGACTCTAACTCATTTTCTAGTGCTTAGCGCCATTGTTTTTTCTATTAGCCTGGCAGGTGTTTTCATTAATCGAAAAAATATCATTATTCTACTGATGTGTGTTGAATTAATGCTGTTGGCGGTGAATACTAATTTTATTGCCTTCTCACATTATTTGAATGACACAGCAGGACAGGTATTTGTTTTCTTTATTCTTACTGTTGCTGCGGCCGAAGCTGCAATTGGTTTAGCGATTTTAGTTGTCTTGTTTAGAAATAAACGCACGATTAACGTTGAAGATCTTGATACATTGAAGGGATAACCCAGTGTTTGAAAATTATAGCGACTCACAAGTTTATCTCGCCATCGTACTGGCACCTCTGATTGGTTCCATTATTGCGGGTGTTTTTAATGCCTATATCAGTCGAGCAGTAGCGCATACGGTTACAATTTTAGGCGTTGGCATTTCCTTCGTTCTGGCAGTATTTGTCTTTAAATACTTTGCTTTTGACGATGCACAAATTTATAACGAAACCGTTTATACCTGGCTTGTTAGTGATGGTATTCGTTTTGAAATCGGTTTCTTAGTTGATAACCTGACCTCTATGATGCTGGTCGTCGTCAGCTTTGTATCCTTGATGGTTCATCTCTATACTATTGGTTATATGAGCGATGATCCTGGCTACAAACGTTTCTTCAGTTACATCTCATTATTCACTTTTTCTATGTACATGCTGGTCATGTCTAACAACTTCTTGCAACTCTTCTTTGGTTGGGAAGCAGTTGGCCTTGTTTCATATTTGTTAATTGGCTTTTATTACAAGAAAGAAAGTGCCATTTTTGCCAATATGAAAGCATTTCTGGTGAACAGAGTCGGTGACTTTGGTTTTATTCTAGGTATTGCGGGCGTCTTAATGGTTTTTAACACATTGGATTACGCGGAAGTATTTGCTGCTGCAAACTCTCAGGCTAATTTAACAATAGAACTGATTCCAGGCGAGCAGTGGTCAATGATGACTGTCATCTGTATTCTTCTGTTTATTGGTGCAATGGGTAAATCAGCACAGGTACCATTACATGTTTGGTTACCAGACTCAATGGAAGGTCCGACACCTATTTCAGCATTGATTCATGCAGCGACCATGGTAACAGCAGGTATCTTTATGGTGACCAGAATGTCACCCTTATTTGAATTGTCAGAAACTGCATTATCATTTATTTTGGTTATCGGTGCTGTCACAGCATTGTTTATGGGCTTCTTGGGTATCATCCAAAATGATATTAAGCGAGTGGTAGCTTACTCAACTCTTTCACAACTTGGATATATGACCGTAGCACTGGGTGCATCGGCTTATTCAGCGGCTGTTTTCCATCTAATGACTCATGCATTCTTTAAAGCATTGCTGTTCTTAGCCGCTGGTTCCGTCATTATTGGCATGCATCATGTTCAGGATATTCGTCAGATGGGTGGCTTGAAGAAATACATGCCGATCACCTATTGGACATCACTTCTAGGTACACTTGCATTGATAGGTTTCCCTGGCTTCTCAGGATTCTATTCAAAGGACAGCATTATTGAAGCTGTTCATGCTTCAACGATTCCAGGTTCGACCTTTGCTTATTACGCCGTCTTAGCTGGCGTGTTTGTGACAGCATTGTACAGTTTAAGAATGTTTTTCATTGTTTTCCATGGTGAAGAAAGAATGGATCACCATACCAAGGAGCATTTAAAAGAGTCTCCATGGGTTGTGACTGTACCACTTGTTTTATTGGCTATTCCTTCAGTCATTATCGGCGGCATGACAATCACCAGTGTCTTATACGGTGACTACTTTGCCAATGTGGTTTTTGTCCAGCAGGCACACGATGTCTTAGGGCATCTAGGAAAAAGTTATCATGGCCCATTATCTATGATTCTTCACGGTATTATGTCAGCACCATTTTTCTTAATGGCTGCAGGTATTGCAACCGCCTGGTATTTATATATGAAGAACCCTGAACTTCCAGGCAAGATTAAAAACTCATTTGGACTGTTTTATGACATTCTGGATAATAAATATGGCTTTGATGCATTTAATGAAAAAGTCATTGCAGGTGGAACACGTGGTCTTGGTCATATTTTTTCAAAGTTTGGCGATATTATGATCATCGATGGCATCATTGTTAATGGTTCAGCCAAGAGCGTTGCATGGTTCTCATCTGTCATCAGACATGTACAGACAGGTTACTTATACCATTATGCATTTGTCATGATATTAGGACTTATTGGTTTATTGGCACTGGTTGTTTATTAGAAAAAATTGATTTTCACCTCCCCTTTATAGCAAAAGGGGACTGAGGGGGTTGTTTCTTTATCCCCCAGACTGCTATTTAAGCAGAGTTTAGTAAGAATTTCGTAAATAAAGATTTTAGGATAAAAGGTATTTAATTCATGTTTTCAAATTTGCCGTTATTAAGTCTGGTGATTTGGACTCCCATCATTGGTGGGATGCTGGTGCTGGCAACTGGAAGTAAAAACAGCATTGAAGCAAAAGTGCTCGCATTACTAGTTTCTTTAGCAACATTAGCACTGTCCATTCCACTGTATACACAATTTGATGCCAGTCTGGCCAGCATGCAATTTGAAGAATTGATGCCATGGATCAGTAGCTTTCACATTAACTATCATGTGGGGGTTGATGGTATTTCAATGCCATTAATTTTGTTGACTACCTTTATGACAGTGATTGTTATTATTGCGGGTTGGGAAGTGATTACCTATAAAGTGGCACAGTATATGGCTGCTTTCTTAATTCTTGAAGGCTTGATGATTGGTACTTTCGCTGCCATGGATGCCATGTTGTTTTATGTCTTTTGGGAAGCACTATTGATCCCAATGTTTGTTGTCATTGGTATTTGGGGTGGTCCTAACCGTGTTTATGCAACGATTAAGTTTTTCTTATACACCTTCCTGGGTTCAGTCTTTATGCTGATATCACTACTGTATATGTATATGCATGCTGCTGAGCTTAATGGTGCAGGCACATTCAATATCCAGGAATTACAAAAATTACCTTTGGAATTAACACCACAGATATTGATTTTCTTATCCTTCTTACTGGCCTTTGCAGTAAAAGTACCCATGTGGCCAGTACACACCTGGCTACCAGATGCACACGTTGAAGCACCCACTGGAGGTTCTGTAATTCTGGCTGCTATTATGCTGAAATTGGGTGGCTATGGTTTCTTACGCTTTAGCTTACCTATCACACCTGATGCCAGTATGACACTGGATTGGCTGGTGATACTCTTATCATTAATTGCTATTGTTTATATCGGTTTTGTGGCGCTGGTTCAAGCTGATATGAAGAAATTGATTGCTTATTCTTCAATTTCACACATGGGATTTGTCACCTTGGGTTTCTTCTTAATGTGGAAGATCACTGAAAATACAGGTTCGGCTTCGGGCATTGTTTTAGGTCTTGAAGGTGGCATGGTACAAATGATTTCACATGGTTTCATTTCAGGTGCAATGTTCCTCAGTGTCGGCGTTCTCTATGACAGAATGCATTCACGTATGATTAAAGACTATGGCGGTGTTGTGAATACAATGCCTGCTTTTGCAACCTTTGCTGTTTTCTTTGCTATGGCTAATGCGGGTCTTCCAGGTACATCAGGTTTCGTAGGTGAGTTCATGGTGATTATGGCTGCCTTCAAAGCCAATTTCTGTTATGCCTTCTTAGCGGCCATTACTTTGATTCTTGGTGCCGCTTATACCTTATGGATGATTAAACGAGTTGTCTTTGGGCCAATTGCCAATGAAAATGTTGAAAACCTTGAAGACATGAATGGGCGTGAATTCTTTATGATGCTGGTGTTGGCAATTGCTGTTTTGGTTGTTGGTCTTTATCCAGCACCTTTACTGGAAGTAATGCATGCATCAATTGACAATTTAGTACTTCAAATGGGCACTAAGATACCAGCACTACCCTGAAACGATACAGAAATTTAAAGACTTAGATGGGATTAATTTTATCTAAGCGACCTAAAGTTAATAGGACTAGAGTAAGAATACTATGAATTTTGTAACACCCGATTTTATGCCAGTAATGCCAGAAATCTTTTTACTATCGATGGTTTGTATCATTATGATCATTGACTTGTTTGTAAAAGATGAAAGTAGAGGTGCTACCTACGTCCTGTCTTTGATTGCTTTAATTACGACTGCGTTTTTATCGTTCTCTAATTTCTCTGACCAGAGTATTTCGACATTTAATGGCTCTTTTATCCTTGACCCAATGGCGAGTATCCTAAAAATAACGATCTGTATTGTCGTCGTTGGTGTTTTTATCTACGCAAAAGATTACTTGAAAGACCGCAATATGTATAAAGGTGAATACTTCACTCTGGGACTGTTTGGTGTGTTAGGTATGATGGTCATGGTTTCTGCAGGAAATTTCCTGACCGTTTATCTTGGTTTAGAGTTACTCTCTTTATCTATGTACGCAATGATTGCCATGCAGCGTGATTCTATTGTTGCTTCAGAAGCAGCAATGAAATACTTCATTCTGGGTGCCATTGCATCAGGTATGCTCCTTTATGGTATGTCCATGGTTTATGGTGTAACTGGTTCACTGGATTTGGCAACAATCAATAAAGCCGTTTCAGGTGCCGATCGTGTCGTAATGAGCTTTGGTCTGGTCTTCATTATTCTGGGAGTGGCGTTCAAACTGGGAGCAGTTCCTTTTCATATGTGGATGCCAGATGTGTATCACGGTTCACCCACATCAGTGACTTTATACATTGCCAGTGCGCCTAAAATTGCTGCATTTGCAATGATGTATCGCTTATTAGTTGATGGCTTGTCTGGGATGCATGCTGACTGGCAAATGATTTTAATCATCCTTTCAGTACTCTCAATGGTCTTTGGTAATATTATTGCCATTGCCCAAACCAACATAAAAAGAATGTTGGCTTATTCAACGATTTCTCATGTTGGTTTTATCATCATGGGTGTTGTAACGGGAACTCAAGCAGGCTATGGTGCAGCAATGTTCTATGCCATAGTTTATGCCATCATGAGTGTCGGTGCATTCGGTATGATTGTTTTACTAAGCCGTGCAGGATTTGAAGCTGAAAACCTGGAAGATTTTAAAGGACTCAATCAAAAAAGTCCCTGGTTTGCTCTTGTTATGATGGCTATCATGTTTTCTATGGCTGGTGTTCCTCCATTTCTTGGTTTTTGGGCAAAACTTGCAGTCTTACAAGAAGCAGTGAATAGCGGATTAATCTGGTTTGCTGTCGTTGGTGTTGTGACTTCAGTAATTGGTGCCTTTTATTATTTAAGAGTGATTAAAATGGTTTATTTTGATAAGCCTGTTGATGAGACACCTCTACAAGCCAGCATGGACATCCGTTTGACTCTGAGCATCAACGGTCTTGCCATTCTCGCCATAGGTCTATATCCAACAGCCCTAATTACACTATGCATGAGCACATTCGCTTAATCACCTATTAAAAATTTCCCCCGACTTGCTTTTGGCTTTTATTTCTCCCTTCATTAGAAGGGGGATTGAGGGGTAGCAAACAATGAGCCAATTATGACAACTCCAATAGCAGTCCTAATCCTTTTCATCGTGACAATAATAGCCGCCAACATTCCATTCCTAACAGACAAAGTATTTCTTGTTCTAAAAGCAGACAGTAAGAAAAGCTTCTGGATGCGTTTCACCGAATGGTTTATTCTATACATCATCGTCATGGCCATTGCCATAGGTCTTGAAACAAAAATTCATGGTGCCGCTTATGCAAAGGTTTGGGAGGTCTGGAATTTTGCGCAAAATTGGGAGTTCTATGCGATAACGCTTTGTTTATTTACTGTTTTTGCATTGCCAGGTTTTATCTATCACTATGACCTTAAGAAGCATTTAAAATAATATTACCTTTTTATGAAATAGCACTTGCATAACAAAGAAAAGGCAGTATAATACGCTTCATCAGTTGCGGGGTGGAGCAGCCTGGTAGCTCGTCGGGCTCATAACCCGAAGGTCGTAAGTTCAAATCTTGCCCCCGCTACCAAATTGATAAAAGCTTGACATTCAATCACTTAGGTGAAAGAGGTCAGGCTTTTTTATTGCCTGGAAACTGCTCTCAAGAGAGTCAGTGCGGGAGATTTGCGGGAGTTATCTTCCACAATTTTTGCAACAGCATCAATCAATTCCTGAATTTCAGCAGCTGAATAATGTGTTGTAATATCTCCGGTTTTATGCCCCAGTAAAGCTGAACGTGTTTCTTTCGAAACTCCCGCTGCTCTGAGTCTACGTCCAAACGTATGGCGAAGATCATGCACTCTAAGATTATAAAATCCCCAGGGTGCTAAATCCTTCATTTCTAACTCATATTGCTTTGCAGCTTTGATTCGAGCAGTTTTCCAGCCTGAATTCTATATCTTCTCCAATGGTTTCTGTATCTTATGGCCTTTTCGACCATTCAAATACGTAAATACTCTGGATGGATGATATCCTCTCTGGCTGTTAATGACTGACATAGCTACTGAGTTAAGCACAACAACGCGTTCCTCATTATTTTTTGTAAGCCAATCTGGTAAAACAAAAACAGAGGTATTTAATTCAGGTATTACGATTTCCCAATCCCACCTCAACTGACAGACTTCCTGCTCTCTACATCCCGTATTCTGAGCAAACAATACGGGTTCAATCAGATGATCGGGCAGTTGCTGGATTAAAAACTTTTGTTCTGCCCAGATGATTGGGTATGGTTTTCGTGCATCTTTCCAGTCAACATTTTCTATTACTGGGATCCCTGAAATCCACGTTTTACCAGTTAATTCATCCCTCCATTTTGTTGCCGCTTTCTTTAAAATGCGACGTGTTAACTCCAAACCATTATTGACTGTTTTTGATTTTCTGTTTCTTGTACGTAAATCTTCAATGTATGCCTGCATGGTTCCGTCATGAATGCTCGCTAATGCTAAATCACCAATAAAAGGGATTAACCCTTTAATACGACTGACATCATCAGGAATAGATTTGTTATTCATGTTTTCTTTTAAATACCGTGCAGCGCCTTCAGAAAAGGTATGATCAGGTCTGATACCATAAATAACGGCTGATCGAACTTCACTTATTCGCAATGTCAGGTATTTTTCCGCTTCTTGGAGGCTGCTTGAGCCAGTAGACTCGGCAATTCGCACGCCGTTGACTCTTTATTTATATTCAAAACAATGTAAGTATGAATACACCTATTTTAATGGCATATAAATACTGAAAGTTAGGCCAGACGAGAGGCGTGACTAATTTAGTTTAAGCTGAAACATACTGAATGGATAAAGTTAGCTTATTGTTTTTTCGTGACACAATGATTTATTTATATTAACATATAAGTTAATACTATGAAGTTAATAAACTTGGAAAGATCTCGCTTTAGTGTTCATGCCATCATTGAGGTTAGCGGTGAGAATGGCGAGACCGTGCCTGTATTAGATTTTTTACACGAGAAGTTAGAGGATAAGAAATTCAAAGGCTCAGCGGATGGGTATGCAGCTTTATTTCAGCGGTATGCTGAGAAGGGGCGACAAGGGTTAACTACAAATATGTTTCATGAGGCAAATAAACAAGAGAAAATTTGGGAATTTATAAAAGGACGATTGCGAATCTATTGTTTTATTGACCCTGATGGAAACGCAGTAATACTTACTCATGGAGTGGTAAAAAAGTCACAGAAAGCTCAAAAGTCGGATATTAATGCAGCCAAACGAAAACGTGATGAATATTTGAAGGCTAAGGCTGAAAACAAATTAGAAATAACTGAGGAGTAACCATGGACGTTAAATCTGCAAAGCAGTGGTATAAAAGTTTAAGTGAAACTCCAGAATTTCATGCTGAAGAGTTGAAGCTGGATTTTGCCAATAGTATTGAAAAAATGATGACTAGGAGGGATGTTAATAAGGCCGAACTTGCTCGGCGTATTTCATCTTCTCCTGCCTATATCTCAAAGCTATTAAGTGGTGACGCGAATGTAACCATCGAAACAATGGCCAAATTAACTGAATCTATCGATTGCATAGTTCACATTAAGGTTTTTTCAAAAAGCAGCAATGTAAGATGGTTTGAGACAATTGAAGGCAGTAATAAAAATCAAAAAGATGCAAAAGTGGCTGCACAGTATTGGCAACGCAGCAAGGGGCAATTAACGCATGGCTGAACAACAACTACAACCAGTTAGGTTGGTTCGGTATTTTTTTCCAGTGCAAACGGTTGTTGCTAATCCTGAGCACAAATCGGATAAGCCTAAAGAAATACACACAAAGTTTTCGTCTAACTTTAATCAAGCTGATGACGCTCCTGATTCATATATGGCTGAAGTGAAGTTATCTCTTGATGAAGACAAGAGTGTCAATCCAACCTATTTTTTTGAGATTTCTGCATTTGGATTTTTTGAAGTGGTTGAAGACCTTGATAGTGATATGGCGAAAGCGCTGGCTTACACAAACGCGTCTCAAATTTTAATTGGCTCTCTAAGAGAGCACTTGGCGCTACTGACATCGCGAGGACCTTGGGATATGATTTTACAAGACATTGTATCTATTAGCGTGAAACCTCAAATACCAAAAGAAACTGAGGCTCATTCTGATTAATATTGTAATCATGCTTTGTTGCTGTACTCTGAAAGTTTAAGAAATAATCAAAATTTGTTTTTTTAAAGAAAGCCACCTTCGGGTGGTTTTTTATGGACGTCTGCTTATGCTGATGAACAGCCTTTTACACATAAATACAGTATGACTCCAATCACCACGAAGCTGTCGTTCGATAGTGAATTTCTGACTGTCCGCTCTGTCACTAAATCAATCATATCTAAATATCTATATCTCAGAGAATCATCTAATTAGTTTAAAGTAGATTTAAATAGGTTTAAATAACGAGAGTGCTGCTTAAGTTGTTGTAATTAAAAGAAAAAATGGCTCATAGTCCGAAGGTCGTAAGTTCAAATCTTGCCCCCGCTACCAAATTGATAAAGCTTGATTTTCAAACACTTAGAGTGAATGAAGTCAGGCTTTTTTATTGCCCAAAATTTACCTCCGAGGTTCTGTT
>JADGEK010000144.1 GCA_016744395.1 Gammaproteobacteria bacterium
ATGATGCCAAGCATGAAGACTATGCGCCGTTGTATTCTGAAGTTGCCCCCAGGATTAATGCCGCTGTAGCAGACCTTAAATCCAGAGGGAATAAGAAAATTTTTCTGATTGGGCATAGTCAGGGGTCAACCATGTCGGCCTATTATCTTGCGACATCAAAACCGAATATAAATGGTTTTGTCGCCATTGGTATGTCTTCTTTTGGTGGTGATCTACGTCAAAGTGGCATTAACTCTCTAAAAAGCATTAGTATTCCAGTGCTTGATTTATATGGATTAGAAGATTTGGATACCGTTTTAAATACTATAGAAGCTCGAGCTCAGGCTGCTAGAGAATCAGGTAATAAAAATTTCACCCAAATACAATTAACTGGCAACCATTTTTTTGATGGTGAAAATGAGACTTTGTTAGAAACTGTAGCCGAATGGCTTGAGAAGCAATAGTATCAAAGAGCTCTTCTAAGAGTTAGGCATATTTGAAATAAAGATTCACTTAAACATCAACAATCATACCTTCTCTGGCAAATTCGCAATTGCTGAATCTTTGTTGACACCACTTTTCCATTTTTCTCAAAAAGTCATCATTATGTTCAGGATCGTGATGAGTAATAATTAATTTTTTAACATTGGCTTTTTGAGCTACTTTAATCGCTTGATCATAGCTGCTATGTCCCCAGCCTTTTTTGGTCTTTAACTCTTCAGTGGTATATTGGGCATCGTGAACTAAGAGATCGGCATTTTTGGCCAGGGCAACAATATTGGGATCAACCTCTTCACCATGTTCAATATCTGTTGATATTACAACACAATGACCATCTCGTTCGTAACGATAGCTATAGGCACCACCTGGGTGATTATGCTTTGCTGCTGTCATTTTCACGGGAATACCATCTGGGGGCATGAAAACTTCACTGTGTTTATTGATGCTTAGAAAGTTGAATGTCGCTCCCATTTCATCCATTGTGATGGGAAAAAATTCTCTTTGCATTTGCATGCCAAAAATATCTTTAAGGTTTTCAATTTTCCGATTGTGGCCCAATGCCAGAATATTGATTTTCATTTCTTTGACATAAGCGGGGGCAAAAAACGGGAGACCTTGAATGTGATCCCAATGAAAATGAGAAAAGGCAATAAAAATTTCAGATTGATCGGTATCCAAAGCCATGATGTCTTTTCCCAGTTGGCGTATTCCTGTGCCAGCATCGAGAATGCCTATTCGGCTGGTATCAGACACCATGATTTGGATGCAGGTTGTATTACCTCCAAATTCACGATATTCATCGCCTGAAACAGAAATTGAACCTCTGACACCATAGAATTTAATACTTAACATATTATTGGGTCTATGCTTATTGATTATATTAATTAATATAGTCTAAATTTAAACCTTTGTATAATGAACACTTCTGTGAAAAAGTGTAACAGAGGAACAAAAAAAACTTAAAATGATGGATTTCATTATGTTCTTGTCGCATATATTTATGCTTGGTCGTTGTTGTGGGCGAGTAATAAAGTTGCATACCGAGTTTATAGATGCTTATTATACAATTTTGAATTGACAGAAAGTTGCAATTAAACCGCCCTAATTATCGCCAGTAAGAGGACCACGAATCTGGGATGATTATAACCAGGATAAGCTTACTGACGAGAGTGATCAGTCTGTTCACGAGCATGAGTTCAATCAATATGTTTCCTATTGAGAAGAAATAATACATGACATCAATTTTCTGACTATATTGAAAAATTCAAAATTTTAGAGTAGGAATTTTCTTACCCAAAAATCAGTGGAATCCAAACATAATATGTCAGTTTTTATTTATGGATTGAAAACTGTCATTAAATTGCCTATCCTTTAAAATATGATTACCTTTCCCCTTATTGTGCCTCTAGGATATTTATTGTCTTGTAGAACAAATAAAGTGCCACATGTTGAATTATTAGTTAAATTATCGAATCAAGAATAGTAATATTGATTTGAAAGGTGTTTGAAGCCTGAGGGATCCCCACGAATTTTTTAAGTAACATAATTATTTTTCTTTGTAAATTGTGATATCTGTTCAAAATCGGGTCTATATTATGACAAAAAATTTTGAAAATAAAACTCAACTATTAAATGAATTGAAACAATTAAGAGCTGAAAATTCTGCTTTGAAAAAAGTTCAGAAGCTGTTTAATAATGGGCCTGTAATTATTTTTAAGTGGTGTAATTTAGAAAATTGGCCAGTTGAGTATGTATCATCCAATGTGGAAGATATATTTGGTTATACGGTCGATGATTTTTATTCAGGCAAAGCAATTTATGTTGATATTATTGCAGGATCTGATCTGACTCGGGTAACAGAAGAAGTTGTTAAAGCAAGTGATGACGGAGTCCATTCATTTGACCACAAACCCTATCAGATTATTCATAAAGATGGAACCATTCGATGGGTTTATGATCATACAGTAATTATTAGAAATGAACATAATGATATTTCACATTTTTATGGTTATGTGTTTGATATTACACGTTACAAAATGGCTGAAACGGCATTGAATATTAGTGAAATACAGTCAAAATCTATTCTTGATAACACTGAAGCTGTAATTTATGTAAAGGATTTAAATGGCTATTTTTTACAAGTGAACCAGCATTTTGAGAATTTTTTTAATATCCAGTCTAGTGATATTATTGGCAAAACGGATTATGATTTTTTTACACACAAACAAGCTGATGTTTTACGTGCAAATGATTTAAAAGTTCTAAAACTCGATCAAAAAATTGAATTTGAAGAACTGGTGACAAAAAACAATGAACTGAAAATTTACATGTCACAAAAATTTCCTCTTTATGATGAGCATAATAAAGTCTATGGCGTTTGTGGTATTTCAATTGATGTCACGGATGAAAAAAGAAGAGAGCAGAAGTTATCAGCCTCTAGTGAGCAGCATAAAAAAACAGAACTTTTATTACAAAAGACTTGTGATAATTTACAATTAACACTTAAAAAACATGATAATAATTTATTTTATCTCAGTCGACAGATTCAAATAGCTGTTGAGCAACGCATCAAGGTTGAAGACACACTCAAACAAGAGCGAGACTTTGCTGATGGTCTGATTGATACTGCACAGGAGATTATTTTGATCCTGGATTTAAAAGGTAAAATATTACGTATCAATACGTTTTTTGAAAGACTGTCTGGATACAGTTTTAATGAGGTAAAGGGGAAATCTGGAGCAAAGGCTTTTTTGAACAGGGAAAGTTGTTCTGCAGCTAAGGGTTTATTTCATCGTGTTTTAGCGGGAGAACAAGTTGATAATATCGTTTTCCCACTGGTAAAAAAAAATGGGAAGCGCTGCCAGGTTTCATGGAATTGCAAAGGTATTAGTGATTCTGATGCTAACATTAAGAACCTGTTGATTATTGGTTATGATGTTACTGAGCGCATTAAAACAAACAAAAAGCTGCATGAAAGCAAAGCCCGTTACAAATTACTTTTTGAAAGTTCTCCTGTGGCCTTATGGGAAAAAGATTTTACACAACTGTATGCTTATTATGAGCAACTCAGGGAAAAAGGTATCAATGATTTTAGAACTTTTTTTGATCAAAATACCAATGAATTAAAAAAATGTGCTCAGAAAATAAACGTGATAAATGTCAACAAAGCAGCAATAAAATTACATGAAGAAGAAAATAAAGAAGATTTATTAGGCAGTTTGAATAGTGTATTTACCGAGAGCGCATTAAATGTTTTTAAAGAGCAGAATATTGCTTTCGCTAATGGCCAGTCAGAATTTAAATCTGAAGCGAAAGTTAAGACACTTTCGGGGCAATTTAGAAATATTTTACTGAAAATAAAAATTGAAAAAAAATCTTCTGGTAAAGTAAAAGCATTATTTGCAACACCCAATATTACAGAACAAAAACAGGCTGAGAAAACACTTGCACAACAGCAGCAGATATTGATTGCTGTTGCTGAAATATCCAATAACTTTCTGGGCACAAACAACTGGAAAGAAGAGGTTGAACATGCATTAGCCCTGATTGGTGAGTCTGCCAGTATCAGTCGAGCTTATCTTTTTGAAAGTTTTAATGATTCAGAAGGCCGCTTATTATTTCGTCAGGAATATGAATGGTGCACCCGTGGTGTGACGAAACAGATAACCAATAGCGAGCTTCAATCACTGGACTTTAACAAGATTGGATTTTCAAGTTTTTATAAACAATTGCTTGATAATGACATTGTTATATGCAGAAAATCTGATTTTTCTGAGGCACAGTACAATCACCTTGGTCCTCAGGATATTCTGTCCATGCTTCTTGTTCCCTTGTTTATAGATGACGCCTTCTGGGGTTTTATCGGCTTTGATGATTGTTTTAATGAACGAATCTGGAATGAGGTGGAAATTGCGGCCTTGAAGCTTTGTGCTGGAGTGATTAGTGGTGCTTTACAGCGAGAACAAAGTTGTCGGGCATTACGAGAGGGTGAACAACGCTTTCGCAGTCTGGTTGAGTCAACAAATGATATGATCTGGGAGATAGATCTTAATGGTGTTTATACCTATGTCAGTCCATCAATAAAAGGAATTCTTGGATATAATGCTGTGGACATTATTGGTAAAACACCTTTTGACTTAATGCCTGATGCAGAAGCTAAACGATTAAAGTCGATTTTTTCTGATATCTCAAACAGACTGATCTCTTTCACAGGCTTAGAAAACATTAATCTGCATAGAGATGGACATTTTGTGGAACTGGAGACTAATGGTGTCCCTATATTTGATCACATGGGGCAAGCTATTGGTTTTCGCGGTATTGATCGTGATATTTCCGATCGTAAGGAAGCTGAAAACATACGTAAAATCCGGGCTGAAAAACAAAGAGATTTATTAATTAAAGAAGTTCATCATCGAATTAAAAATCATCTGCAGGGACTTATTGGATTACTGAAACAGCATGGAAAGGATGAACAGCAATATGATGAAGTGATTGGAAAAATGATCACACAAATAGAGTCCATTGCCATTGTCTATGGACTCCAGTCATTTCATCTGGAATCACAGATTTATTTATTAGAAATGGTGCAAGCTATTGTACAGAGTTTGACTGGACTGACTCAAACCTCATTGTCTCTCACACAAAGTGGGCAGTTGAGATCATTTGAAATTGATAAAAACAAGGCAGTTGCTCTTGCCCTCGTTATAAATGAGCTCATCATGAATGCCATTAAACATTTTTCCTCTCATCATAAGCAGAACATAATAACCATTCATCAAGATTATGGGCCAAGTTATATTGCTTTATCCGTCAGCAATCCTGGTTCTTTACCCAAAGAGTTTGATTTTATAAGGGGAAAAGGTTTAGGAACAGGCCTTGAATTGGCCAAGGCTATGTTACCAACTCACGGTGCTGAGTTTCTGGTAGAAGAAAAAAATGGTATAGTCATAGCAACACTGCTGATTAATTCACCTCTACTGGTTATTTTATAACTGGAGAAAATGAAATGAAAATGAAAAAATTGTTATTAGTCGATGATGATGGACTTGTTTTATCTACATTTGGGAAAGGTTTGACTGATCATGGCTATAATGTTGTGCTGTCTGATAATGGTGAAGATGCATTAAAAATAGCGCTTAAAGAACAGCCAATTGACTTGGCCATTCTTGATATGCGCATGCCTGGAATGTCAGGTATTGAAACAGCACAGGGTTTAAAATCTCTGGGGATCGCTTCTATCTTTCTCTCCGCCTACAATGATAAAGAACATGTAAAACAAGCTATCGATGAGGGTGCATTAGGTTATCTGATGAAGCCGATTGATGTTGAAAAAGCTTTCCCAGCAATTGAATCTGCATTACTTCGGGCAATTGAAATTCAAAAACTTTTTGACATAAAGCACCGTCTGGATGCTGCTTTAGAGACCAGCAATCAGGTGAATGTCGTCGTAGGGATCTTTATGGAGCGACATCGTATTGAGAGGCAGGATGCTTTTGAGTTATTGCGTATGAAAGCACGTTCCAGCCGGCGTAAAGTCAAAGATATTGCTGAAGAAATATTAACTGCATGGCATACAGTTAATCTAAAATAATCCTTGAAGCAATAAAAATATATTTATTTATTTGTTTTTTTTTGACAAATGCTTTTTTTAGTCCTATATATAAAAACATGCAATAATAAAAGCCTTTTCCCCCTGCTTTTATTCAAATTCAATGCTGTTTTAGCAGCCTTTAATAATATGCCAGCTCAGAACTGGTTGGAATTTTACCCTACTCAAGCAGTATTCTTCCAGACGTAATCTTTTTTTATTCAGACAGATTTGAACAATTAATGGATCTTTTTCCATGAATATGTCTATGCATGATTATAATTTTTTATTTTATTGGGGGATGTTATTGTGAATATTATTCTTAAACCTGCGATTGCGTTAATGGATCGAGTTCGTTATCCAGTTAAATTCAGCATTATTTTTCTGATAGTTTTAATCCCATTAGTTATGTTAAGCCTGATAATTATTGACTCAATCAGTCAGGAAGTTAATTTCTTGAAAAAAGAGACAGCAGGTCTGCATTATATTAACACTGCCCGTCAGCCTATTGAGCATATTCAGCAGCACAGGGGAATGATGGCGGCATATCTGAATGGTTCAACAGAATTTTATGACCGTATTATGCAAAAACGCCGTGTCGTTGATGAAAAAATAATGGAGCTGGGTCAAATTGATAAACGTCTGGGAACGCAACTGGATACCAGTGACAGCATGGCAATGGTATTACTAAAATGGAATTCTATCAAAAATAATTCAATGGATATGAATGTTGCCGATGTTATCAAAACACACACAAGCCTTATTGCTGATATGCTCAATTTAATGGCTCATGTAGCAGATACTTCAGGTATCACTCTGGACCCCAGACTTGATAGCAATTATATGGGAAGCACATTGGTTTCTGGTTTACCTAAAATGATTGAATATATGGGCCAGGCGCGAGCAATAGCTTCAGGTGTTGCAGCCAGAGGGGAATTTAGCAATCAGGAAACCTATACTAAACTGGCTGTACTTTCCAGTAATATAAATAGTTTCTTTCAGGGTGTTAATAATGATTTACAGGCAGTCTATAAAGAAAATTCAGAAATTGCGAGCAAGTTACTTGCTTCAACAAATTCAAATAATATTGCTATTCGTGAAATGCAGGCTCTTTTAAATGATAAGTTGCTCAATGTAGACAAGATTTCTGTTAGCAGTGCTCAAGTCTTTAACGCTGCTACTATTGCAATTAGCGGTTCATATAAACTTTATGATTCGCTGGTTCCAGAATTAGAACAAATCTTTGTCCAACGAATTGATTCTGCTCATACTTCTA